>JBBSEE010000515.1:0-2900 GCA_038239995.1 Chloroflexia bacterium
AGCCAGTAGCGGATGAAGTTGGAGCCGATGAAGCCAGCCCGCCAGTTACCAACAAGTTCATGCGTATCCCCCTCTCATCCCCTTATTGCGTAGTTACGATTGGCATTGACGCGCTTCACCAGCCACCATCACCAAACCTCTCCCTGCGTAGGGAGAGGCTTTTTGCTTTTACTCATGCCTCATGCCTCGTGCCTCATGCCTAGAGTTTAGCGTCAAACCAGCCGATGATGCGCTCCAGCCGCTCGATGCGGTGGCGGGGCTGGCCCATGCGCGATAGGCCGTGCGACTCGTTGGGGAAGCGCACCATCTCCACCTCCTTGCGCCGATGCTTGAGGGCGACGAATAGCTGCTCGGCCTGCTCAATCATGCAGCGGTAATCCTTCTCGCTGTGCAGGATGAGCAGAGGGGTCTCCATCTGATTGACGTAGGTAATAGGCGACCGCTCGATGTAGAACTGGATGTTGTCGCCATCGAATGGGTGGCCGGGGAACTCGGCATCGCCGAAGTACACCCCTGCATCAGTCGTACCCCAGAAGCTGACGAGGTTGGAGAGGCTGCGCTGCGTCACCGCCGCCTTGAAGCGGTTGGTGTGGCCGATAATCCAGTTGGTCATGTAGCCGCCATAGCTGCCGCCAGTCACGCCGAGGCGGGACTGGTCAATGTAATCGTTCTCCAATGCCTTGTCCACCAAAGCCATGATGTCGTCATAATCCACATTGCCCCAATCGTGGCGGATAGTCATCGAAAAGGCTTCGCCGTAGTTCTGGCTGCCGCGCGGGTTGGTGTAGAAGACCACGTAATCGCGGGCGGCCATCAGTTGGAACTCGTGGTGGAAGGTGTTGCCGTAGGCGGTGTGCGGGCCGCCGTGTATCTCCAATATCATCGGGTACTTTTTGGCGGGGTCAAAGCCGGGCGGCTTCAGCAGCCAACCCTCGATGCGTACCCCATCGCGCTCGATTGCCACGTTCTCGACCGTGCCTAGCTCGACCTCGTTGAGTAGCGCGGCGTTGACCTCGGTGAGACGACGCTGTTCGCTGCCGTCCACCCGCGCAATATACAGGTCAGCAGGGTGGTCAATCTCCGCGGCGCAGAACACGATGTGCTGGCCGTCGGGGGTGAGGCTGAAGGTCATCACCTCGCGGTCGCCGGGGGTGACGCGGATAATCGGCAGGCCCTGCTCCGGCCCAGTCTGGCCCCGCGGCTCGTCCTCGCTGGGGTTGACCGCGATGCGGAAGACAAGGTTGTTGCCACCGTCGCCCGCGGGGAAGTAGATGTAGCGGCTATCGCTGCTCCATACCGGGGTTTCGTCGCCCACGCTCTCGTGCATATCGCTGCCCACATGGTCGGTGATGGTGCGGTTGAATTGCTCGGTGAGGCAGCGGGGGAATGCCTCCTGCCCCTTCGCCACGTCTACCACCCAGAGGCGAACATCGCGCCCACCCCCACCCTTCGAGTCGTCCTCGTTGCCGTAGTAGGCAATGTACTTGCCGTCGGGGCTGAAGGCGGGATAAAAAGTCGAGCCATAACTAGGGGTAAGCTGGCGCAACTCACTAAACTCGCCCTCTTTGTCGCTGGGCTGCGAACTGACCAAGAAGATGTCGGAGAAGTGTATCTGCCAGTCCCAATCGGGGACACGATTGCTGACGAAGGCGATGTGCTGACCGTCGGGCGACCAGCGCGGCTGCCCATCCTCAAAGTCGCCGCCGGTTAGCTGGTGGGAACGGTCGCGGGGGTCACGCTCCTTGCGCTTGTCCGCCTCGCTCTTCTTCTGCTCCGCGTCGCTGCGGGGGGTGGTGGCAATATCGTGTTCGCGCATCACCGCATCGAGGCCGAGTAGCTCATCCTGCGTGGGCACGTCAATCACGAAGATGTGGCCGCGCTCTAGCTCCAGCCAGCCACCGCCATCGAACTTGTGCTGCATTCGGGTGATGATGCGGGTCTTGTTCTGCTCGTCCTTCTCCTCATCCACTGCGCTGGCCCGCTCCTCGCGCTCCAGCGGGGTGGACATCTCCTCGCTGCTGCGTTCGCCGGGGATGTCCAACGTGTCGCCCCCGCCCTTGCCGCTCTCCTCCGCCTCGGTAAGTTCAAGGCCGAGGGCGGAATTGCGGGCCAGCTTGCCCGCGCCCAGCTTGCGGCTGCGCTCATCTTCTGCCAGCAGGGCGGGTTCAATCACACTCGCGCTAAACACAATGCGCCCCCCGTCTGGCGACCATGAGAACTCGCTGACCCCGCCACGCACGAAGGTAAGCTGCCGCGCCTCGCCGCCGTTCATCTCCAGCAGCCAAATCTGCGGCTTGCCCCCGCCCGCTGCTTCCTCGCGCTCACCGCTGGCCCCCCGATTGGAGAGGAAGGCAAGGCGGCGACCGTCCGGCGACCAGCGTGGCGACGAGTCGCTCTTGCTGCCAGCGGTGAGGCGGCGCAGGTTCGGTTCACCTTCGAGGTTGACCAGCCAGATGTTCGAGCGATAGCGGTTGTCGGCGCGGTCAACGGCGGTAATCACCAACGCGGCCCGCTGGCCGTCCGGCGATACACGCGGGTCGCGCACGAAGCGCACCCGATAGAGGTCATGGCTGGTGATACGGCGGCGCAAGGCCGGGGCAGGGTTAGTCATACGATACACATCTCCTTTGGATTAGACCAGTATCAAACGCTGCCAATAGTGTTAGGTTGGAGACATTATACTACCATTGGCCCGATATGTCCAGAGTGCGAGGGGCTGATTCCGTAACCCAACACTATTTTCTTGCCAGTGATATTGAATCATGATACAATAGCCGCAACACAGCACAGCCTACGTGCGGGCGCATTTGTGCGCCTTGTTCAGCCCTGCTATATCCAGCTAAGGAAGGCCACCAAGCGATGTCCAGTACCCCTGATGACCTTAACCATACTCCCGATTC
>JBBSEE010000516.1:0-2892 GCA_038239995.1 Chloroflexia bacterium
CACGCTACCCTCGATTTTCACCCCCAGCAAGTCGGCGATTTGCATCACCTCGGCCATGCTGGCGTTCTGTAGCTCCATATGCTCATACCGCTGCAACTGCACCTCAGTAATACCCAACGCGGTCGCCAGTTCCGCCTCACTGACCCCCGCGGCGATGCGGGCCTTAATCAGCCCGACCAGCAACTGGGGCAGCGAGTGAAACTCGAAGCGGCGGCATTGCCCCCCCTTCAGCATTTCGTACTCGCCTAGCTGGGCACGGAGGTCGGGGATAAAACTACGGTTCTCCATATCCTTGCGCTGCGCCACATCCGGTATCTGGGCGAGATATGCCTCACCATCCTCCATCATCTTTTTGGTATGTTGATACTGTTGGTCATTGGTAAGAAACATGGTTATATCCTCCTCAAGTCTAGCCCAATAATCCCCTTTGGCTTACCCAGTTTGTTGCGCTGAAAGAACTCGATAAAGGTGATTGGTTGGAGGCCCACCACAATTGCTATATCATCAACCCTGAACAGTTCGCCGCGATACTTAGCGCGTTGCGCCAAACGTGGTGGGGTCGTGTCGAGCAAGATGGGGTCAAGCAATTGCATATCTACGCCTGTTGGCTCCCAACAGGCATCGTAATCAGCGGGATTGGCCTTATCCGTAACAAAACTACCATTTATGTAGATGGTTGAACAGTTCGCATTACGCAGATTGATAACCGCCACCCGCAGCCCTTTAAGCAGACGCTGCCGCCAGCTTGTTCCGCCATAGCGGGCAACAATATCTTCCCAATCCGCCCAGTGTATGCCGGGGGGCAAGTCGCCATCTGCGTCGAAGGGTGGTAGTTTCATTGGTACTGATTATACGCCCTAACCCCCCCGCCTGTCAACGCATCAGCAGCACGCCACGCACCAGCAGCCGCACCGTGCCTTGCCCCCCCTCGTGTACCAGCGTAGTGCCGATGATATTGCCGGTGCCGCCGCTTGGCCCGCTGAGGGTGAAGTAGAGGCGGTCTATCCGCTTCAGGTTGGGGGGGAGATAGAGGGCTAGCTGGTCGTCCACCCCATCGCCGCTGGCGTTGAACCGCCCGCCGAGGGCGATGCGCCCCGCATCCGTGTCCGCCTGCACGCTGATGACCGTGCCGAGGCTGGCTTGCAGGTCGAGCAGCAGCACGTGGGCGTCGCCCACATTGGCGGGGGCAGCGACAGCGGTGGTCGCGCTCAGGCCGGGCAGGTAGGGGAGCAGCAATTGCACATCCAACCGTGTCTGGGGCGAAATCGGGTTGGTCACGGTCAGCGGCAGGGTCAGGGTCAGGGCCGTGTCGCGCTGCACCGTCGCCGCCCCGCTCTCATCGGCCCCGATTTGCCCATCCCCTAGCTTCACCTCGGTTAGCCCGAACGCGGCCAGTCGGTCTATGCCGTCTAGCCGATAGAGGTGGTACTGCGACGTGCTGATGAGCGGGGGGGCAAGCTGGGCCAGCCGCGCGTCAATCGCTGCCGCGTCGGGGGCGTAGATGGTGCGATACTCCTGCCCGCTGCGGGGGGTGGGCGGCGCGGCGCGATTGACCAGCACGTATTGCACCCCCCCCAACCTCCCCACCGTCAGCCTATCTAGCCCGTCGAGGTTGACCGCGCCTAGCAGGTCAGGGGGTATGCCGCCGTTGAAGCCGACCAGCCCGACCGTGCCGCTGAGGGGGGCGAGGCCAGTGGGCGGCGGAGTCGCATCGCGCTGGTAAGCGTACCAGCTACCCTGCACATAGGTGAGGTGCATATAGGCCGCCCGCCCCTGCCACTCGGCGGCGCGGAGCAAAGGAGTGAGCATCCGCTGTCCCCGCCAGTCAATCATATAGCCGATACCGTAGCGGTCGAGTTGGGAGGCAAAGTCGGCGGCGGTGTGCATCGTGTCGTAGCTGAGGAAGTTGTCCCAGCCGGGGTCGCTCATCAGGTAATCGCGGCCCAGATAGTAGAGCGGGGTGGATGCTTCGTTGACCAGCACGGTTTTGTCCACCGGGGCGGCATCGTGCAGGTACATCACAATGCGGGCGGCATCGCCCAGCCGCAGCGCGGCGGCATCCACCACATACGCGGCATCGCTGACATTGCCGTACAGGTTGGGGAAGGCCCGCTGATTGAGGGCCAGATTGGACAACGACAGGGCGAACAGGGTAATCGCCAGAAAGATGTTCAGCCCCCACCCCGCCAGCGGCAGCCGCTCCCGCAGCCACTGGTAAGCCCAGCCGCCAGCCGCCCCCACGATGGGCAGTGCGAACATCAGATACCGCTCCTGCCCATCCACCAAAAAGTAGAAGACCATAAAGGCCAGCGTGTAGCCGAGACCCCACCACAGCGCGGGAGGGAGTTTTGAGTTTTGAGTTTTGAGTTTTGAGTTCCGCCTAGCTTGCCACCAGCCGAGGCCGCCGAGCAGCAGGGCAAGGGGGAGCAGCGCGGCCACGATGGGCAGATTGCGTGGTATCAGCACTTCGCGGGTGGGCTTGGGGCGGCCCATCCACACCTGCCAGAAGGTGTTGCTTAGGAAGTTGGGGATGCCGAGCAGCGGCCCCTTGTCAATGCCGGAGTAGGCTAGTTGGGTCTGGTGATAGTTGATTTGGCTAATCGCGGTAGTGTAGCGTCCTCCAAACAGGTCGTTCGCCACCGGCCAAATCGGGTTGCCCATCACTATCCAACTGGCGATGTACGAGTAGCTGCCCACCAGCAGGCAAATCGCGGCGGCCACGATTGCCAGCCGCAGGTGACGCACGCCCACCCCCAGCCATTTCGATTTTAGATTTTGGATTTTGGATTTTGGGTTTAGGCGGCGCACACCCACCCCCGGCCCCTCGCGGTCGGAGGGGAGGCTTGCCCCCGGCCCCTCGCGGTCGGAGGGGAGACTTGCTCCCAGCCCCTC
>JBBSEE010000517.1:0-2891 GCA_038239995.1 Chloroflexia bacterium
ACCTATCTTCGCGCGGGGCGGGCGGCGCGGTCATAGTATTGGGGAGGCGAGGCTTCCCCAAAGAAAGGACAAGGCAGTGAAGTACGGACGGATAGTGGGGCTGGCCCTTGCCAGCATCGCCCTGCTCCTCGTGCTGGGGCAGGCGGACACGGGGGCGAGGGCGGCAAGCCAGCCAGATAAGGCGGACCTCGGTCTGCCCGCTGTGGGCATCGAAGCACAGGGGATTACCGCTGGTGGGGTGTTCACCGCTACTAATCTCAACTCTTCGCTGTACGGCGGAGCTAATGGCCATGGCTTTAACGGTGTGGTTGGCTGGGGACATGGCGACTACGGTAGTGCTGGCACAGTGGGCACTGATGACAGCAACTACGGTCGCGGAGTAGTTGGCGTGGTGCTAGGTGACAATAGCATTGGGGTAGCTGGCTCGGCCAATCAAAGCGGTAACGGTATGCCCGGCTCGATCGGCGGCGAGTTTCGCAGCTACAACCTTCAGCCCGATTCGGTAGGTCTCCATGTCGTCGGCAAAGGCACCGCCACCGGCGGATTCAGCACGGGTGGCAGCTACGCGCTGATGGTCAAGTACGATGGTGACGCGCCCTTGCGGGCCGGTGATGTGTTGGCTCTGGACGGCGACAATGGCGCAGCGGCGGACGGCAGCCCGGTACTAGGCACGGTGCGGGCGACCGCAGACAATGCGGGGGCAGCGATGGGGGTGGCAGCGCATCGCTACATCGTGTTCCCCGCCCCACCAGCGGCGAAGAACAAGCCTGACCACCAGCTGTTGCCGCTGGTGGATGCGCCGCGCCTACAAGTGGATGAGAGCGCGACCAGCTTCCAGCATGGCGACCTCATCGAAATGGTGATTGCGGGGCAGGCGAAGCTGCGGGTTAGCGGCAACGCGAAGATAGGCGACCGCCTTGCCCTCAGCAGCACTGGCAGCATCACCGTGGCGGCGGGGGGCGATACCGACACGATTGGCAAAGTAGCGAGCAAGCCGGACAAGGATGGGCTGACCACCGTGTTGGTGTTGTTCCGCTAGCCGGGGTTCGCCCACAAGAAAAGTAGCTACTAAGCGGGGGGCGGACCGATGTCCGCCCTTTCTTGCTGCACCGATGGCATAAATGGTACCAAAGTACCCCACCCACCCAGCCCGATTGTGCCTGCTTGCAGCTTGGTCTGCGTTTGACTCTAGCGTCTGCGCGGTGCTATACTGGCAGGCGGGAGCAGAGGAGGGCGGCGGCGATGGCGATGTACGAAGTGGACGTGCTAATAGTCGGTAGTGGGCCAGCGGGGGCGACCACCGCGCGATTTGCCGCGCAGGGCGGCTTGCGGGTGTTGCTGGTGGACCGCAAGAGCGAGCTAGGCACGCCGGTGGAATGCAGCGGGGCGTTGAGCGAACACGCGCTGGAGGATGGCGCGGTGCCGGTGGATGAGGAGTATATCCTCGCCCCCGTGTACGGCTTCATCACCTACGCGGCGGGCGGTGAACAAATCCGCCACGATTATCGGACTTATGGCCGCGAACAGGCCCTCGGTTATGTGGTAGACCGCAAGCGGTTCGACCGCTATCTCAGCGCGATGGCGGGGCAAGCGGGGGCGGAGATTTGGCTGCGGGCGCGGGTGAACGGCTACATAGTCGAGGGCGGCCACGTCTATGCACGGGTGGAGCGGCTGGGCCAGCAGCATACCGTCCGCGCCCGCGTGATAGTGGGAGCGGATGGGGTGATGTCGCAAGTCGCCCTGCTTGCTGGCCTATCGCCCGCGATACGGCTGCGCGATATGGCGAGTTGCTTGCAGTATATCGTGGATAATGTGGAGACTGAGGGGCTGCTGGAGATAGTGGTGGGGCAAGCGCACGCGCCGGGCGGCTATGCGTGGGTGTTCCCCAAAGGCGGTGGCTATGCCGAGGTGGGGCTGGGGGTGATTCGCACCATGACCGAGGTAGATGCCCGCACCCACCTCGACCGCTTCATGCGCCAGTCGTTCATGCGCGACCGCTTCGCCCACGCTCATGTGCTAGAGGTGCAGGGTGGGGGGGTGCCACTGGCCGCCCCGCTGAAGAAGATGGTGGCCGACCATGTGATGCTGGTGGGCGACGCGGGGCGGCACGTCAACCCGATGACCGGCGGCGGGCTGCATACTGCGATGCGGGGGGGGCGGATTGCGGGCGAGTATTTGGCGCAACTAGGCGAGGAGCTAAACGGCGAGTACGACCAGCTATGCAGCTACCAAGCGGAGTGGTTTGCGCGGATGGGCAACGACCTCACCGACCTGTACCGCCAGCGCATCGCCATCTTCAGTGAACACGATGTGGTCGCGCAGGATGAGTTGCTCTACCGCACCATGGGCGAATACTTCAACCCCAAGTCCAAGTATCGCACGGTTTAGGGGGCGGCAATGGCAATGTTGAAGCGCAGTAATCGCAGCGTCAGCTTCAAGGTGATTTGGCAAGCGTGCATCGGGTGCAGCGCGTGCGTAGCGGTCTGCCCCCAGCCGGAGCCGTTCATCTCGCCGCAGGACACGATTGCGCTGGATACCCCTTGCCATATCGCCTGTATGCGTTGCGTGGAAGTCTGCCCCACCAGCGCGATTACCTTCGAGCGGCTGCTTGCCGATGCGCCCACCCCACCAGTCAGCAGTGTGGTCGAAGTTTGAAAGCCCAATGTTTACGATAGGCGTGGATGCGTGTCGGCGGGGCGTGATAAATCACGCCCCAACAACCGCCAATGACCAATAATCACTCATCACTAATAGGAGTTACGCAGCATAGCCGCTAGTAAGTGGCGAAACCACCGTCCGGTTTGGTACAATAAGCTCATGCTCTACCTTAATCCTAAAGCTAAATACTATCCCGCCGCCAAGTGCGACGAGTTCGACTACATTAACTTCCT
>JBBSEE010000518.1:0-2885 GCA_038239995.1 Chloroflexia bacterium
CCGACGATGAGCATCCGCTTGCCCGCGAAGGTCTTCTTCTCCTTCACGAAGTAGAGCAGCCCCTTGCCCTCATACTCGGCCACGCCGGGAGCGGCAAGGGTGGTGGGGGAGAATGCACCTACCCCACCGCAGATGACTAGCGTCTTGCTGTAGTGGACCGCCTTGTCGGTGGTCAGTTCGATGATGTTCTCTGCCTCGATGCGGCGCAGGCCAATCGCGCGTTCGCCGAGGCAGATGGTGGGGTTGTACTGCTCGGTCTGAGCCACCTGCGCAACCACGAGGTCGCGGGCAAGTATCTTGGGATAGCCGGGTACGTCGTAAATCCACTTTTCGGGGTAGAGGGTGGTAAGCTGGCCGCCCAGTTCGGATAGCCCTTCGATAATCTTGGTCTTCATCTCGCGTAGCCCGGCATAGAACGCGCCGAACAGCCCGGCGGGGCCGCCGCCGAGGATGATAATATCGTAAACGTCACGCTCGTCGTTGGTCGAAGTGACGGCGGATTGCTGCTCCACTGCGGTGTCCACTAAGCTGACTCCTCCTTGCTTGGCGATAGGCAAAATTGTTCTGGGCGCATTATACCAAATCTGGGGGGGGCGGCCAACCCAATCTAATCATCCCCGCTGGCGGGATGCTTGGTAACAGCGGGCGGCTCTGGCGGCGCATCCGGCAATATCGCCGCTTCGCCGACGATCATGGGCGGGTCAATAATGAACTCGTCCTCTAGGGGATTGAGCATCGCGGCGGGCGGGTCGGCGACCGGCGGTTGGTGGGTAGAGCTAGGCTCGATGCTGGGTACGCTGCTCGGTTCGATGCTAGGGGCGGGGGCGGGGGGCGGGGCGGCCAGCGCATCCTCGACGGCGGGCGGGGCGGGCAGCGGCTTGGCGGCGCGGCCCTGCTTCAGCCTTGCCGCCGCCAGTTTGTCTACGCTATTGACCGTCTCCTCATCGCCGATGCTGACCGTGCTGACCGCCGGGGTGAACTTGCCCGCAACGGGGGCAGCGGGGGCAGGCGGCGGGGCAAGGGAGGCCATCTCGCGGCGGCCCTCGTCCGCCTCCTCGTCAAGGGTCACGGGCGGTAGGGGGTTGTCGTAGGGGCTAACCTGCGGCGCGGGGCGGGCGGGGTTGAGGCTGAGGGCCGAGCGCATCTCGTTGAGGCTGTCCTGCATCGGCCCTTGCACCGTCTCCATCGAGGCGACGAACTCTTGGCGGATGCTCTCCGCCTCGCGCCGAAAGTCGCCGATGGTGCGACCCAAATCGCGGGCAATCTTGGGCAGGCGGTCCGGCCCGAACACAATCAGGGCCAGCACCAGCACCAGCAGCAACTCCGGCAGCCCGATACCAAAAATATCCATCACTAATCCTCATCTTATCTTGCCACGCGGCAAGCGTATCTCCCCTATTATACCACACCACTACAGCCCGTGTGCGCCGCGTGGGTAAAATGTTGGTTAAAAATCCGCTGGCGCAACCGTGTAACTTGCGGGGGCAGAATAACGTAGTATAATGTACACAACATCCACCACCGTATAGCGCAAGAGAAGGAGAGCAACCCCATGTATGGCCCGAACGACCCTGACCCCTATCGTAGCCAACGCGACCCCAACCCCGGCCTAAGCTGGGACCCCGCATGGCAGCCCACCCGTGACGATGATTACGCCGCGCTCATCCAGCAGCAAGGTGGGCAAGTGGGCAACTTCACCCCGCAGCCGCCTGCGCCCGACGCTTATCGGGGCGATGCGATTGCTGCGCCGGGTCAATGGTCGGGTTATCCGCCCAGTCCGCCGCCCACCTATGGCGTACCGCCAGCCTATCCACAAGGTACGCCGCCCACCTATGGCGTGCCGCAAGGCTACTCGCAGAATTGGCCGCCCACGCAAGGTATGCCGCTAGGCTACCTGCAAAACTTGCCGCAACCGCAGTACCGTCGGCAATCGGGTTTGGCCCCCTTCGTGCTGGTGCTGGGCGGCCTCGCGGTGCTGATTGCGCTGGGGGTGGGCATCTGGATGGCAAGCATCACCCACATCTGGTGGCTGGCCTTGCTGCTGCCGCTCAGTGTGGTGAGCAGCGTGTTCCGCAACATGGGGCGTGGTGGGGTGGTGAGTAGTGCCCGGCTGATTAGCACTTTGATTAGCCTTGCGGTGATGGCGGGGGTACTGTTCACCATTTTCTTCAAGCTGAACGGGATATTCTAAGGTCAACCCTATGCCGATACCATCAAGCAAGCAATACTTTTGCTGGTAAGGGCGATATTGGAGTTTTGGTAGGTGTAGTGACACAAAATCGCCGCGCCAACAGTCTAATCTGATGGTGTGCCGCCGCATCACCCGAAAGTCTAATGCACCACTTGGCCCAGATTGTGTTATAATGTATGTTGAGGCTTATTCACGGCCACAGTATAAGGAAAGAAGGCGAAAGCAGGATGAACAATCCTAGTTACGACCCGAACAATCAGCAAATCGCGCGGGGCAACTCGAACGAGAACGACGAGACCCGCAGCCTGCGCTGGGACGCGGCGTGGCAGCCCGATTACGATGAGGATTATGGCACCCCCGTGCAGCAGTACAGCGGCCCGGCCAGCAATCAGCCGCTCCCGCCCCTACCGCCCCTGCTGCAACCCCAAGCACCACAGAACCCCTACCTGCAAGCGGCGCAGAGTGTGCCCGTGCCGCGGATGGTGCCACCCATTGCCCCTGCGCCGGTCAACTCCTACGTGCAAGCCTCGCAGGGTGTGCCGGTGCAGCAAACCCCCTACGCCCCGGTCACTCTCTATCAGGGCGACCAAGCGATGCCGCCGATGAGCGTGAAGGGCGAACTGAACGAGCAGCAGTCCTACCCCGGCTATCTACCACCCAACCGCACCTACAATGGGCAGCCGCTCCCCCCCAA
>JBBSEE010000519.1:0-2882 GCA_038239995.1 Chloroflexia bacterium
GTCGGCACTGACTTGATATACTGTGGGCCACGGCTCGTAGCGGCTAAAGAAGGAGTCGGTGCGGCTACTACCCCCCTCGGTGATGGTGCGGGTGATGGTCGCGTCGAGGCCGACGTGGGCGAACTCTACCTGCTTCTTGGTGCCGGGCGGGAGGGCAGGGTTAATCTCGTAGATGGCGGCGGGCGGGTTGACCGGATGGCCCGAAGTCGCACCGCTCATTTGCACGGTACGGCCATTCGGCTTGGTGCCGTAAAAGTTGACGGTGAGGGTCTGGGCGTTCATGTCGGCAATCGCTTCCACAAGGATGTACGCGCCGGTATCGTTGGTGAACTTCAGGTCGGTACCGGGGTCGAACACCGCCGCATCAAACCCCACTGGGCTGCCGTCCTCCTCGTACCATGAGACACGGTAGGCGTGCTGGTTGCGCTCCATCATGGGCAGGCCACTCCAGAACGCGGCGCGGAAGGTGGTGGTGCTGACTTGGCAGACCCCCCCGCCCACATCCTTCTTGGTGCGCTCGGCGACGATGACGTAGCCCTCCACGTAGCCGCGCTCTAGGCTGATGTCGCCAATGGTATTGAGGAAGGAGAAGTTTGCTCCCGGCGGGATGACCGCCCCATTCAGGTAGCCTGCTGCCACCTTGATGTTGGTGGCGCGGGCGGTGGTCGAACCTTTGAACGTACTGCTGCCTTGCCCGATTAGCTCGTGGATGCCGAGGCTGGGCAAATCCTTGCTGGACACCGCTGGGCCGGTAATCGCCACGGGAATGGGGACGATGCGGCTGGCCTCGCCCGGTTGCGCGGGGGCGGCAATCTTGCTGCGAAGCAGGGCCACCGTATCGGTGATTTGCACGGTGAGGCCGTCCTTGCTCTCGCTAATCACGCTGACCCCGCCGCCGTTCCACGCGAAGCGGGCGTTCTGGGGCGACTGGTCGAGGTCGCCCGCCACCTTGTTGACGAACTGGGTCAACTTGTTCTGGGGCAAGTCGAGGATGAGGTGCTGAGGCTGCTGGCGGTCTATCACCCGACTGACGGTCAACCAGTTGGCGATGGTCGGCTTGTCCAGCGTCCAACTCTTGTCCGCATATTGCAGCACTACGGGTGCGCTGAGGGCGGCCTCGGCCTGCTGCTGCACCTGCTGCAACTCGGCAGCCCCCACCACTGGCGGGGTGACGTTGACCACGAGGTCCACATGGTGGGTGGCAAGGTCGTTGAAGCCCGCCTTGATGCGCCCGATGCTGGCGAACACGTCGAGGGTATGGGCCTCTTGCGGCGGGGTAATCTTCAGCGTGCCGCTCATCTCAATCTGGAGGTCGCCTTCGATGAGCGGCTGGTCAATCTCCTTGGCGATACCATGCAGGTAGGCACTGAGCGTGCCCTCGTCGAGGGTCATCTGGATGGGCACCACCGCGCCGCGCTGGTACGCTCCCCACTGGGTGCCGAGGTCGGTGAGCAGGTTGTTGCTGCGCCCGTACTGGTAGGCGGCTTGCAGCGTGCCCTCGGTGTCCAACTTTAGGCCCAGCACGGTGAGCGAGGGACTCCACGTCTTGTCATTATAGCGGAGGACAATCGGCTGGCTGGAGAAGCTGTCGAGGCTGGCGTTGACCTTCTCGCTGGCTTGGGCAAGGGTAAGGCCGCTGAGGTCTTGGTCAAGGATATGCACGCCGGGGTAGATGCGGTCGCCGAAGCTCTGCTCAAAGATGGCGATAGCGGCGAGAGAGACGACGATAAGCACCGCCACGATGACCGCCAGCCAGCTAATCAGGCGCGGCAATGCCCCTTCGGATTTTCGATTTCGGATTTTGGATTTTGGATTAAAATTGATACTGTCGGCACCGAACTGCTGGTTGAGGGCGCGGCGTTGGTCGCGGATTGAGGCGGTGGGAGGGATAGAGGGGGGGCGATTGTTGAGGGGCGGCTGCGGGGGGCGGCGATTGGGCGGCAAGGCGGCAGCGGCAGGCGACTGGGGGCGACGCGGCGGGGCAGTGGGGGGGATGAAGCTAGGCAGGGGCGGCAACTCCCCCTCGTCAGCGGCAGCAGCGGGCAGCGCGTCGGGGTCTAGCCGCCCGCGCATGGTGGGGTTGCGGGGGCCAGATAGCTCGAAACGGCGGGATTGATTGGCCGCATCCTGCCCACCCGCGTCAAACTCATCATCGCTACGACGATTATCGCTCATCGGGTCCGCCTTCCCAGTCGCTAAATCTCCAGCCTAAGCTCGACGCGGCCCACCCCCACCGCATCGTCGTTGCGAATCTGCACCGGGGCGGTGATACGCATCCCGTTCACATAGGTGCCATTGGTGCTGCCCGCGTCCTCCACCCACCAGTTGCCATCCTCGCGCAGGCTGATAATCGTGTGTTCGCCGGAGATGAAATCATCATCAAGCTGGATGGTATTGCTCAGGCGGCGGCCCAGCGTGGTGTAAGGTTCTAGCGGCAGCCGCTGGCCGGGCACCAGTTGGGCTTGCCCGGTTTGCACCACGATGAGCGCACCGTAGCCACTCTCCTCCACCGGGTCGGCGGGGTCGGCCACGCGGCGGGGCTGCACCCGACTGATGTCGCGGCTCGTCACCCGTATCACTTGGAACAGGAAGAAGTAGAGCAGGAACACAAATGCGACCCGCAAGATGAGCAGCAACACATCGAATGGCAAGTTCATTCTACCTTCTACCTTCCGATTCGCTTTCGTAGGGGCAGGCGGCGGCTCGCCCTGTCCACATTACTGGAACATCAACTCGAAGCCGCCGAGGGAGACCCGGTCGCCCACCGACAGGGGGCTTTCGGTGATTTGCATATCGTTCAGGAAGGTGCCGTTGGTGCTGCCCGCATCGAACAGGCTGTAGCGACCGCCCTGCCAGCGTATCTCCGCATGGTGGCGGGAGAC
>JBBSEE010000520.1:0-2877 GCA_038239995.1 Chloroflexia bacterium
GACCTGTGGGGCGACCC
Organism: Chloroflexia bacterium; assembly: GCA_038239995.1. Classification (GTDB taxonomy): domain Bacteria; phylum Chloroflexota; class Chloroflexia; order QHBQ01; family QHBQ01; genus QHBQ01. The sequence continues at coordinate 18 of JBBSEE010000520.1, forward strand.
GCGGTACGCCCCTTCCGCTTGCCCGCCAATCGCCTTTGGCCCTCACCACCTAATGTACTTCTAAGTTGTCTACGTTCGGCTCGTCTCCCATAGTCTTAGCCTCAGCCAAGCACGAAAGAGCTATAATTGCACATCTACATTGTCATAGCTAGCCAATTTGGATGAGTTTTGGGCAAAAGTATTGACTTTTATTCAAAGCAGTGATATAATAATTCGTGATAGGCCTGTGAAACCTGTACTACTTTGTGGCCGAGGGCGAACCAACGCGGTTAGTAGTGTTGGATGGCCTTCTGCTCATCGGGGAGCCGCCGCGACAGGCCCGCCGCGCACCGAGTTATCCCAAATCACTTGCAGTTTAGCTGCACAAAGGAGAAGCACCATGAAGCAGCGCCTTGCTATGCTCACCTTGAGCATCATCTGGTTGCTGGTGGAAGTGGCCATGGTTCTTCCAAACGCTTGCCCAAATCCACTCACCTAAAGGCCGATGGCGGCAATAGTTCAGCAAGTCCCCACTGTATCTAGCTGGGGGCTTTCTTATTTACATCCCCTTGCCAATTCGCATAATTGTTGCGAACTTGCAATCTAGCGCAGAATGTGCTATAAAGGTCGTGTGCAAGGCAGCCACATCGCTAATCGGCCAGCTAGCAGCATTAGGCGAGGGGAAGTGAGTATGAATTGCTTGGATTGTGGCAGAGTCAACGACTTGCAACAGCGCAACTGTGAAGAATGCGGCGCGTCGCTGGCCCCGGTTCGCGCCAGCTTCTACCTCGACATTGCCGAGGCCGACATCAATAAGGGTGATTATGATGCCGCCAGTCACAGCCTCGTAAACGCCGACCAAGAGATGATTAGCATCAGCCCTGAGCAGCGGGACCAGTTGCTGCTCCGTGCCCGCGCCTTCTGGTTGCAGGGGCTTATCTACTACAACAAGGGCAACATAGAGCGGGCGGAAGAGGAGCTGCGGGCGGCTAGACTTGCCCTTGAGGGTAATCCCACAGGCAAGATGCTGCTGGCCGAGGTGCTTAACCGTTTGGGCAATGTCAGTTATTATCATGGTCTCATCAGCGATGCGCTGAGTTATTATGAAAGTAGTCATGAGTTGGCGATACAGGAAGGTGCCCATGCGGTTGCTACAAAGGCGATTAACAATCAAGGCAATGTCTATTTCCTACGCGGCGACGTGGATATGGCGGTAGTGTGCTACAATCAAGGTTTGAAAGAGGCACAGCAAGCGGGGCCGGTCGCCCTCGCTCAGGCATATAGTGTCCTTACGTGGCTGCATTCAAGTTACGGTCCCTTCAGCCTCGCACTTGAATATGCGGCCAAAGGGATTGCACTTTGTCAAGATATAGATAACCTCAGTGTACGCGGCTATGTACTCACCCAAGCAGGCGCAGCTTACCTAAAGCATGGCGACTTGGAGCAGGCTGAACAATGCCTACACCAAGCCTATGACCTTGCGCGGCGGATTCACAATCGTATTGGCGAGGAGGAAGCTCTCGCCGAGCTGGTCGAGTTGGCGCAGCAAAAAGATGACCATGAAGCGTGGCTAAACTATGCGCTGGCCTCATTTAAGGCAACCGCGAATAGTCACTATCGGCGTAAAGAGTCCGCGCTGCAACTGCTGGTCTATTACATCAACCAGCATGACTGGTCACGGGCGGGGCGGACTATGCAAACACTGCGTCGGCAGGCGCGGCAGGGCGACGACCATGAGGCCGCGCTGGTGAACCAAGCCGAGGCCCGGCTACAGGCCGCGCTGGGCAACTGGGACAGCGCGGAACGCTGTTTCCGGTTGGCCCTCGATAGCGGTAAACTGACCCGCTATGAGCAAGCCATTGTGTGGGAAGCCTATGCCCATATGTTGCTGCAACGGGCCGATACTCAATCCGTCACTTCTGATATGGTAGAAGCAGAACAGGGGCTGCGCCGTGCCGCTGTTCTATTCCGCCAGCTGGAGCTTGACCGCCGCGCCGATGCGGCGGAAGTTCGCCTCCGCGGCTTGCAAATCGCCGCCCTCTAGCTGACCTTGCCTTCGCCTTCTCCCTTGCGGGGAGGAGGTTTTTGTCGGCCCTTTCGCTTGCGTTTAAGCAAGAAGCACTTGCATATTCGCAACTTTTGAGGTAAAATATTGGTTAGGAGGTTTGTCTATGAAGGAAACAGTATTGACCAAGCAGCTAGGGGACGGGCGCACGGTCGAGGTGCAGATACAGGAGTACACGCTGGGCCACTTCCGCTGCCTGCTGTACCTCGCCGGTTGCTGGGTGGATGGGCCAGCGATGCCCCTCCCCTTGCCCTTGCCGCGTGGCGAAATCACCCACTATTTGGGTGGGCGGGGCGGGAAGCCGACTATCCTGTTCACCCAAACCGAGGCGGAATACATATTCCAACAACTATCGCAACGCGAACTTGAGACCGATAAGCTCAGACAAGCAGCGTAAAGGAGTCGCCCCATCATGGCAAGAGACGAGAACAGCAACGGACACAGCGGCAGCAACGAGTACCTCAGCGTCAGCGATGCCGCCAGCCGGGTAGGGATAGATGTTGGGGTTATCCGACGGGCGATAAAGGCGGGGGCGATTAGCACCAAACGTCACCCTTGGGGGCTGCGCGTGCTACTCAGCGATGTCACCCGCTACGTGGCTAGCTCACGCCACGCCCAGCCCAAGGTAGCCGCCGACTGATATGGTCGAGGATAGATTCCACAAACTGTTCCCGCGATATACCCTGCATAATGGCAAACATAATCGTTATTATTGCTATCAATAACAAAACGTAGGATATGCGAGATTAAACTATACAGCTGCCCTTCATTGGCGTGGGAGTGGTCGGCATTTGGCAACCTAGAACTGCCTAGCGC
>JBBSEE010000521.1:0-2877 GCA_038239995.1 Chloroflexia bacterium
CCCAACCCCAACCCCAAACCCCACCCCCACCACCACACCCCCACCCCCCCCCCCCACCCCACCCCCCAACCAAACCCCCACCCCCCCACCACCCCCCCACACCACCCCCCCCCCCCCACCACCCCCACCCCCCCCCCCCACCCCCCACACACCTCAAACCTCAAACCTCGAAGGGGAGGCGTAATGCGCGACTACATTTGGCTCATACCTGTGCTGCCGCTGATTGGCTTCATCATCAATGGCGTGTTCGGGCGGTGGATACCGCAGAACCTGAAGCTGCCTGCCGCATACCTTGCCACCTTGCTGGTGGGGACTTCGTTCGCCCTCAGCGTGGCCGTCTTCTTCGACCTCAGTTCGGGCGGGCTGATTGACCAAGACATCTACACCCTGATGGGTTCGGGGCTGACCGACCCGAATGCACCCCGCGCGGGCGGCTTCTACGTGCCAATTGGCTTCTACGTTGACCAGCTAACTACGGTAATGTTGATGGTAGTCACCTCGGTCGGCTTCCTCGTCCACCTCTACTCGATTGGCTACATGGCTCACGACACACATGAGCATCCCCGCGACCATGGCCTGCTCCGCTTCTTCAGCTATATCTCCCTGTTCGTGTTCAGTATGCTGATGTTGGTGCTGGCGAACAACTTTGTGCAGCTATACATCTTCTGGGAGGCGGTCGGCCTCTGCTCCTACCTGCTGATAGGCTTCTGGTACACCACCGATAACGTCAATCGTGAGGGCAAGCAGTTCGACATCAGCCCTCGGGCCGCGGGGGTGAAGGCGTTCGTCACCAACCGCGTCGGCGACTTCGGCTTCAGCCTCGGCGTGATGATGATATTCTGGACCTTCGGCACGGTGGTCTACACCCAAGTGTTCGATATGGCGAGTGCAACCCCCGGCCAGTTCAGTGGGGTGGCGACATGGATTTGCTTCCTGCTCTTCCTCGGTGCGATGGGCAAATCGGCGCAGTTTCCCCTGCACGTGTGGCTGCCCGACGCGATGCAAGGCCCTACCCCCGTCAGTGCCTTGATACACGCCGCCACCATGGTCACGGCTGGGGTTTACCTCGTGGCCCGCGCCCACCCCCTATTTGCCCTCAGCCCCAATATGCTGGTGGTGGTGGCAATCATCGGCACTACGACCGCGATACTGGGGGCGACCATTGCACTGGTGCAGAACGACATCAAGAAGGTAGTCGCCTACTCGACGATTAGCCAGCTAGGGTATATGTTCGCCAGCCTCGGTGTGGGAGCAATTGTGGCCGCCATATTCCACCTCGCCACCCACGCGATGTTCAAGGGGCTGCTCTTCCTCGGCAGCGGCTCGGTGATACACGGGATGCAGCCGACCGGGGTGGAGAACGCGCAGGACATCCGTACTATGGGCGGGCTACGCAAGTATATGCCGATTACCTTCGTCACCTTCGTGCTGGCCGCGCTGGCGAACGCGGGCATCGTGCCGCTGGCGGGGTTCTGGAGCAAGGATGAGATTACCGGCGCGTTCCTGAACGCGGGGCTGGACCACCATGCCGCCTACCTCATCTTCTACGTGCTGCTCACGATTACCTCGCTGCTGACCGCCTTCTATATGTTCCGCCTCGTCTTCCTCGTCTTCTTCGGCGCACCGCGCTGGCGCACCGCTCCGGCAATGGCGATGGCGGGCGGCGGGGTGGACGCGCCCGCCATTGTCGAGGCGCAGCACACCGCCAGCCCAGAGGGGACGCACGACGCGCCCGGCACTCAGAGCGATGCGGGTCATGGCGGGCATGACGAGAGCCACGACCCCCACGAGTCCGGCTGGCAGATGGCCTTGCCGCTGGTGGTGCTGGCGATACCGACGCTGGCACTAGGCGCATTGATTGGCTGGCCGCCCGAAGCGGGGCCGATTTACGACCTCCTGAGCAAGAGCAAGTCGCTGGGCATCGTCGTCTCCGAAGAAGCAAAGAACGGCCTGTCTACCAACACCTTGACCGGCTATGCCATCGCCACCATCGTGGCCGTGCTAGGCATCAGCATCGCTTACGTGATGTATATGCGGCGCAACAACCTCGCGCAGACCATGAGCGCACGCTTCAAGCCGATATACAACCTGTTCCTCAACAAGTGGTACTTTGACGACCTGTACCAGTGGGCGATTATCAACAACGTGCGACGGCTGGGTACCGCGCTGTGGTGGTTCGACGCGAACATCGTGGACGGCGCGGTTAACGGCCTTGCCGGGCTAGTGCGACTATCCGGCGCGGGGCTACGCAAGGTGCAGACCGGCTTCGTGCAGGGTTACGCGCTGGCGATTGCCCTCGGCCTACTCGCCCTGATTAGCTACCTCTGGATTGTGGCCCTGAGCTAAAGGAGACCGACCTTGACCCCTCTATCCACTATTGTGAACGAAAGCAACAGCTTCGGTTTTCCTATTCTGTCGCTGCTCATCTACCTGCCGCTGATAGGGGCGATACTGCTGATGGTGCTGGGGGCGTTCAAGCTGCTGAACGGACAGGCTATCAAGTGGTTCACCCTCGGCATTGCGGTGCTGGACTTCCTGATTGGCCTGCCGCTGATATTCGGCTTCGACAGCAACGGGCCGGAGATGCAGTTTGCCGAGAAGTTCACGTGGATAACCAGCTTCAACATCAACTATCACGTGGCGATTGACGGCATCAGCCTGTTGCTAATCCAACTGACCACCGTGATTTCGATAGTGGCGATATTGGCGGGCTGGAGCAGCATCCAGAAGCGGCTGCGCGAGTACCACATCATGCTGTTGGTGCTACAGACCGGCACGCTGGGGGTGTTCTGTTCGCTGGACCTGTTCACCTTCTACATCTTCTGGGAGTTGGTGCTGATACCGATGGCGATTATCATCGGCATCTGGGGCAGCGAC
>JBBSEE010000522.1:0-2876 GCA_038239995.1 Chloroflexia bacterium
GAAGATCGCCGAGCAGGCGCGCAAAGACCCTACAGCAGCGAAAAACGTAGCCCATGTTGCGAGCCAGGGAGGATTCGAGATCCTCCTCGGTCATCTCCAGCAGCGGCTTGCTCGGCCTCAGTTTTGACAACATCTACTACGTCGAGGTTTATCAAGCGTATACCATCACCAATGCTTGCCCCATCCACGTACCGGCTTGCGACCCCAATAGCAGCATCATGGCCCCCGATAAGCATATGGTCTACGGCTGGATATATAGCGCGGCATTGGGCACGAAGACGTGGCAACTGGATAGCGGCTACACCAATGATTGGCTGCCCGGCACCCGCAACGACATCATCCCCACCGATGTGGCCGGTATCCACATCAAGTATAAGCACTGGTGGGTCAACCCCTTGCTGCACTCGCCGAACAGCTATGTGGACATCAACCAGCGCATCCTGATGCCCATCGAGCCGTCCTGCTACTCGGATGATTATCGTTATTGCCACTCGGCGGGCAGTGGGGGGCCGTAATCTGGCCCAGATGGGGACGCGGTTCGTACCCTAGTTGGGGACGCGGCCCGTACCCACCCCCAGCCCCTCCCGGTGGGAGGGGAGCGCAACTCGCACCCACCCCCAGCCCCTCCCAGCGGGAGGGGAGCGTAATGGCCCTCCTCGCGCGGGGAGATAGTGAAACCTCGTTTACGTCGAAACTTGTAGAAGTTGAAGGGAGCAGCAGCAATGGAACTGCCGAACAAGGGGAGCAACCCTACGTCCACTGCGGAACGCACTAGCTGGTTTGCCAACACCCTCCTGCGCCAGCGTCAAGGGGGGCAGGCGATTGTCCTACTCGCCCTGTTTATGATGCTATTGATGGGCCTGAGCGGTATCGTCTACGACCTCGGCTTCGCCCGCCACGAGGCGGCGCGAGTGCAGCGGGCCGCGGATGCCGCCGCTCTCGCGGGGGTGGTGTTCATGCCCGAACACCCCACTGGCCCCCCCAGTGTACCTAACGCCCACTATGTGGCCCAACTCACCGCGGCAAGGCATGGCTACCCCTCTGGTCAAGTTGACACCATCACCTACGGCAACAATGTGGCCCGTCTCGGTGTGACCATCAGCAGCACTTACCAAACTGCCTTCATGGGGCTGTTCGGTTTCGCCCAACTGCCTATGCACCGCACCGCCATCGCCGAGTATAATCACCCCATCGTCATGGGTGCGCCCGAACCCTTCCTCGGAGTCGGCAGCCAAGTCGCGGTAACTCGCGGCGGTAATCCCCCCATGCGTTGGCAGCGTCACTGGCTCAGTCTGCACTCCTCCGGCATTCAGAAGGGCTATGGCGACCCCTTCATGCCCAAGTGGGACCCCGAAAACGGGATTACCTGCTGTGGTGGCCCGCTCCAGCCCGACTTCGACATCTACCAAACCGGCTACGGCTACAACTTCGGCCTGTTGACCCCCCCCGGCAGCACCGGCCAACTGCAAATCTACGACCCTGCTTATCAGACCAAGAAGCCGGATAGCTGGGTAGTGGCGAATCGCAACAATGGCAGTCAGCGCTGGTGCGCTGATTCCCTTCAAGAAACGGGTGACAACCAACCCACATCGGCCCCGCTCAATAACGACCAGTGTAGTACGCAAGCGGGTACCTCTGGCAACAACGCGGTCTATACCCTCTACTACCCCGATACCACGCCGTGGTATTTCGAGGATGATGTGCAGGTGGGGGGGAGCAGTTGGGTGGTGCCCCCGGTGCCGGTTACGGGTACGCTGGCTAGTGGCACGCTGATGCCGGAGTTCGCCTACAGTTCTACATGGCAGAATTACTATACGCCCACCACGTTCGGCCAAATCGCGCCCTACAACGGCAACTACCAGTGGCGGCTCAACGCCCGCACCCCCTTCGACAACAACCCCGCGGTGCAAGGGACGGTGGGGCAGAACAACTTTGGCATCCGCGTGCAAACGGTTAGCGCGGGGGTGCGCGTATTCGCCATCCAACGCCTACCGATTACGGTGGTGTTGCCTTCTGGTTCGGGCACTCAAGTGGCCGACTTCTACCTCGCCAACATCGGCATCGAGAACGCCGGTAAGGTGGTCATCGTCAGCCTGTTCGACCCCGGCGACTTCAGCGGCAGCAACCAAATCCAGTTGATTGACCCTAGCGACAATCCCGTCACCTTCCACGTTATCACCCATGCGGGAGCCGGTTTTACCCACACGCCCGCCGAGTTTGATACCGACCACTTGGACACCACCCGCAGCAACCCCAACACCACTTACCAAGACCAGTGGGTGGTTTTGCTGCACCAACTGCCGCCGGTGGGCAGTTATACCCCCGGCTATTGGCACAACCACTACATCTACACCGGCAACGGTAACGACCGCACCGCGTGGCGCATCAGCATCCGCGGCAACCCGGTCCACCTTGTGCTGGGTGGCGGCAGCTAAGGGATTACAGATTGCAGATTGCAGATTGTGGCTGCTGATTCAGCCGCAGTCTGCGTTCGGCAATTGCGGGGCGGCGGCATATACCCCGATAGGAACGGACTGGCGCAATACAAGTTTAGCGGGGGACGAGAGCAGTCAGAGCGGCGCATCTGCACTCCCGTCCTCCTTTTTTAACTATCAACCTACTGTTTATCGCAACTAGAAGCGGAGGAGAAGGATGCAAGCGAACCACGGTATACGCGCGAACTCGGCGAAGCTGCGTTGGCTGTTTACCGCCCTCGTCGTGGTGGTGGTGTTCAGCCCCCTGTACACCAGTAACTTTAATCTGCCCCCCATACTCGGCTTGTCCCCCAGCCATGCGGTGTCTAAGGTGTACGCCAAAGAGGTGATGGTCGAACCCGCTGCCCCCGCCAAATCCGTTGGCCCCCATACCGCTTATAC
>JBBSEE010000523.1:0-2875 GCA_038239995.1 Chloroflexia bacterium
GAACGCCCCCAACCACAGCAGGTAGCGGCCGGGGGGCGGCAGCATCGCTTGCAGCAGCCACAGGGCCAGCACAAGGGCCAGCAGTTGCACCACGTCCCACACCGCGAAGCCCACACCCACAGGCAGTGCGGACAATGACGCGGCAAGGGCGGCGACAATCGGCACGCTGACGAAGGGGAGCAGACCGTCGAGGAACTGATGATTGCTGATGGGCCGTTTGATGTCCTGCTGCACTCGCGCTTGCAATTCGGTGTCGTACAACGCCCCGCTGCCGCCCAAATCCCGCCCCAGCATGGTGCCACCCAGCAGGAAGTTCATATAATCAGCCTGCGCGGCGTGGCAACTGACCACATCGGCGCGGCAATCGTACCCGCCGCCCTTGCCGAACACTAGATTACCGTAGCTGTATAGCAAACCGAGGATGAGGGCAAGCAGCGCGGCCACCAGCAGCTTGCCGCGCAAGCGTGGCCCAACCTGACCTATATCCATGTCGGTGGCAGCGTCCATAGGCGGCAAGTTAGCAGGCATCGGCGGCGACCTGCGGGGTGGTAATCGCCACGCCGGGGGCGACCGCTAGCAGGGCGACGAGGGTGAGCAGCGGCACATAGAGACCGAGTTGCAGCGGCATCTGCCGATTGGCGGCCACCCAGTCGGGAGCGAGGCCGCTGAGGTAGAGCAACCCCAGCAGCCCACCGCTCAACCAATCCCAGCCCAATGCAAGGGCGAACAGAGCGAACAAGCCCCGCTGCCACATCTGTGTTCCCCCACTGAGGCGAGCAAAGATGAGCAAGGCGGTGGGCAGGATGAACACGGCCTGATTATACAGCGCGAAGGTGGGGATTATCAACTCGGTGGCGACGAGGCTGAAGCAGAAGGCATAAAGGAAGGGGTAATCGGCGGGCGCAACATGGTGGGCTTGCCACCAAAAGAATGTGGTGAGGGCCACCAGTAGCACGGTGAGTAGGATATTAGCCGCCCCGCTGCCGGTCAGGGCGGTGATGAGCGTGTCGCCGCCAGTGTAGCCCACGTATTGGCGTACTGCATCGAGGAATGGGCCAAACCAGCCGCGCAGCAGCAGTTCCGAACCTAGCTCCAACCCCAGCATGGTGGCGACGAAGCCGAGCAATAGATTGCGCCGCTCCCGCCAACGGAACAGCGACCAGAGCAGCAGCGTGGGGATGAGCAAGACCGCCAATTGGGGCTTGACCGTGAACAGGGCCAGACCCACCCCCGCCAGCGCGTACCAGCCGCGCCGCATCGCTGCATATATCAACACTAGCAAGGGCAGCAGCGCGGCGGTCACTTGGTGCAGGAAGAAGCCATTAGTCACGCCATAGAAGCCGAGCGCGAGGATGGCGAGGGCAAGTGGGGCAAGGGGCGAACGCGGCCAGCCAATCAGCCCGCACCACCAGTACAAGCTTGCCCCCGCCAGCAGCAGGAACAGGGTTGACCATATCCATGCTGCGAGGTCGAAAGGCAGGTGCAGGATGGGGTAGAGCAGGAAGGTGACATAGATGGGGTAGGCAAACTGCTTATCGTGGGTGTTACGCGCGGTGGCATAATCGGCCCCGAAGTAGCCGCGCTCGATTTGGTCAGTGGCCGATGCGGTATAAGGTGATTGATGCTGGTCCAGCAGCAGCCGCCCGCCCAGCCAGTATGGGTACAAGTCGGACGGCCCCCCTTCTGCGGTCAGCCGCTGAAAGCGTTTGCCGCTGCCCGCCACCCCTACCTCATAGACATACGCCAGCGCGACCAGCAGGGCGGCAATCAGCAGCCACAGCCAGCCGCAGCTGAAGGTGACGTGACGGGGCGAGGGCATCATCGGCTACACCGCTGCCAGTTCACGCGGTGATTGTTGCCCCGCTAGCCAGTCGCCCAGCCCCTGAAAGAAGGTCAGCCCGTCCGCGCCACCCACGAGGGCCTCGACCGCTCGCTCCGGATGGGGCATTAGCCCGACCACATTGCCCGCCGCGTTGCACACCCCCGCGATGTTCGCCATCGAGCCGTTGGGGTTGTCTGCCTCATTCACTTCGCCCGCCGCGTCGCAATAGCGCAACACCACTTGCCCGTTCGCCTCCAGTTGCCGCCGCATCGTCTCATCCACGTAATAGCTGCCCTCACCGTTGGCAATCGGCAAGCGGTAGGGGCGTGGTTGGAGGTGGGCGGTAAAGGGGGTGGACATTGCCCCCGCTTCGGGGCGGATGTACACCCAGCGCGACTGGAAGTTGAGACCGGCATTGCGCCGCAACGCCCCCGGCAGCAGCCCCGCCTCGGTCAATATCTGGAAGCCGTTGCAGATGCCCAGCACTGGCCCACCCGCCGCCGCGAACTCGGCCACCGCCGCCATAATCGGCGAGAAGCGGGCAATCGCCCCCGCCCGCAGGGCATCGCCGTAGCTGAACCCGCCCGGCACCACCACCACGTTGTACCCCGCTACGCTGCGCTCGGTGTGCCACACATATTCCACCTCCGCACCCAGCACCTTAATTGCATGATACGCATCCGCATCGCCGTTGCTGCCGGGGAAGACGATAACCGCTACTTTCATCTATACACCTCGTTCGGAATGTAGAAGGTAGAAGGTAGAATGCAGAATATGGGTCAGTTGGTCAAGATTCGTTGCTTATTATGAGCGGTGGTGCGGGTCATGTGGGCGAGTGCAACCCGCCCCTACATTCATCATTCATCACTCATCACTAACTTCGGCCTGATTATATCACATCGACTAATTCTTCTGGAACACGATGGCGATGTCGTCTTGGTAGCTGGGCCGCCAGCCGGGTTCGTGTCGCAGCGCATCCTCTAGGTTGCTGCCGCGCTGGATGACCACGAGGTTGACCCCATAGCGGACCAGCAGGTCGCGCCAGCCGGGGGC
>JBBSEE010000524.1:0-2873 GCA_038239995.1 Chloroflexia bacterium
AAGCCGTTCTCGCGCATCCATGCGTCGTTGTAAATCTTGCTCAAATAGTTGCGCCCGGTGTCGGGCAGAATGACCACCATCACCTTGCCCTCATCCATATCTCGCGCCACCTCCAAAGCGGCGAACATCGCAGTGCCGCAAGAGCCGCCCACCAGTATCCCCTCCTCGCGGGTGATGCGTCGCGCGGTCAAGAATGCGTCGCGGTCGCTGACCCTGACCCATTGGTCCACGATGTTGCGGTCGAAGGTGTCGGGGTAGAAGTCCTCACCGATACCCTCGGTCTTGTATGTCTTGGGCTTACTCACCCCAGTGGTGTAAATCGAGCCTTCGGGGTCGGCCCCCACGATGAGGATGTTGGGGTTCTGCTCCTTCAGGTAGCGGCCCGCGCCGGTAATCGTCCCCCCGGTGCCCACCCCCACCACCAGCGCGTCAATTCGTCCCTCGGTCTGCCGCCAAATCTCCGGCCCCGTGGTCTCGTAATGCACCTGCGGGTTGACCATGTTGAAGTATTGATTGGGCTGGTACGCCCCCGGTATCTCGCGGGATAGCCGCTCGGCCACGCTGTAGTAGCTCTCCGGCGACTCGCGCTCCACCGCAGTGGGGGTAATCACCACCTCCGCGCCGTAAGCCTTCAGCAGACTGACCTTGTCCGCGCTCTGCTTGTCGGCCATCACGAATATCATCTTGTAGCCCTTAATCGCCGCCGCCATCGCCAGCCCCACGCCGGTATTGCCGCTAGTCGGCTCTACGATTGTCCCCCCGCGCTTCAGTAGGCCGCGCCGCTCGGCATCCTCGATCATCCGCAGGCCAATGCGGTCCTTCACGCTGCCACCGGGATTGAGCGACTCCAGCTTGGCGAGGATGGTCGGCTTCAGCCCACGATTCAGCTTGGGCAGGCGCACCAGCGGGGTGTTGCCAATCGCTTCGAGGATATTGTTCAAGGCTTGCATGGGGTTTAACTCGCTTTCTACCTAAGTGAAACTTGCACACTGCGTTGTGGCGGTCGGTAGGACGCATCGTTGCGTCACGCTCCCCATCATGTCGCCCCTAGCGGGGGTTCGGGGGAATTGTGTATATGTACGCCTTAGTATAAGGAATCGGCAAACTGCTTGTCAAACCCCTTGACAAATCCTGAATTATGGTCTATAATCTTCTTAACGGTGTTAAGTAAATTGGAGGTACTAATAATGATTGAGCCAGTAACCAGAGCCGAGCGAGTTCGCAAAGCCAGTAGCCAGCGGCGGGAGCAAGAGAAGGAGCAACTGCGCGAGGCCATTATCCAAGCGGCCAGCGAACTGCTGCTTGAGCATGGCTACGACAATTTTTCGCTGCGCCAAGTGGCGGAACGAATTGGCTATTCCGCGACTACCATCTACCTGTACTTCAAGGACAAGGATGAACTGGTGTTCACCTTGATTGACGAGGCATGGGACCAGTTTGGCCGCGATTTGGAAGCAGCTTCGGCCAGTGAGGCCGACCCCATCGCGCAGTTGAAGGTGATTGGGCGGGCTTACTTCAACTTTGGGCTGAACAATCCCATCTACTACGAACTGATGTTCATGCAGCGGTCTGATTTTCTGTTCTGCCCCAAGCCGGACGAGGAATTGCCGCGCATCGCCTCTTTCGTGGTGCTGACCAATGTGGTGCAGGCAGGTATCGAGGCGGGGGTGTTCAAACCGGGCGATGTGCAAATCTACAGCTTGACCGCATGGAGTCTGGTTCATGGCCTAGTCAGTCTATGGATTAGTATGCCCCAACTGATTGACGAGAGCATTATCAGACAAAATATTGATACGATAGTGGATATAGCGGTTGGCGGCTTGCTGCCAAAGTAAGCCCTATGTTTCAATCAAGGAGGATGCGATGACCAAGGTTATACCGGGTCGCTTTACCGCGAAGAGCGACCAGCCGTTCGTGGTGTTCATCATCGAAATGAGGGTGAACCGGCTATTGGCGGTCCGCAAATGGTTGCCAACCGCAGTGGCGATGGGGCCAATGCTAACTACCCTCTACCAGCACGAGGAGAAGGGTTTTCTTGGCGGGCAGCAGTTCTTCTACTGGCGTGGCACCAGCTTGGTGCAATACTGGCGTTCGTTCGATGACCTAGAGCGGTTCGCCCGCAACCCCAGCGACCCCCATCTTAGCGCGTGGCAACGCTTCAACCGCGCAATCGGGGCGGACGGCAGTGTGGGCATCTGGCATGAGAGCTATCTAGTCGAGCCGGGTAGCTACGAAACGGTCTACAGCAATATGCCGGTCTTCGGCTTGGCCGCCGCCACCGAACACGTACCCGCGACTGGGCGGCGGGAAACCGCCCGTCGTCGGTTGGCTAGAGATAACGAACCGGAGCTTGACCGTCTCCCACAAGTGGGCGCGGGACGATAGCTAAATTGTGACTGGCGTTCGCTTCGAGAGAGAGCAAGCGCATTTTATCGGCTAGCAGTCTAGCAGAAAGGGGTTTGCAGTATGTTCGCAGCATGGGGCAGGTTCATCTATCAGCGGCGCTGGTTGGTGCTGGTCGCCGGTCTGATTTTCATCGTCGCTAGCGGCGTATACGGCACCAGCGTGTTCGGTTTGCTCAAGACCGGCGGATTTTACGACCCCGCGTCGGAGTCGTACAAGGCAAGCATCGGAGTGCAAGAGCAGTTGAACAAGGGCGAAACCCCGCTGCTAGTGTTGTTCACCTCGGCCAATATGACCGTTGATGACCCCGCTTACGCCTCGGCAGTAGCTGATACGCTGGCGAAGGTGAAGGGGCAGACAGGGGTGGGCAGCATCACCAGCTTCTATACCACCAACAAGGCCGCCACCGCACTAGTATCAAGCGACCACCGCAGCACTTACGCGCTGGTGGGGCTAACTGGCGACCAGAT
>JBBSEE010000525.1:0-2872 GCA_038239995.1 Chloroflexia bacterium
GCACTTACCAACAGGTTGCCCCGCCCCTCCGTTGTAGCGATATTGCAGCGCGGCCAGCTTGAACGAGTAATAGACCATGTTGGTGATGCCAATCTGGTACTGCCTTATATCGGCACGCGAGGGCTGCTGGCTGCGCCCCAAGTAACCTTTAGCCAGTTTCTGCAGATAGTCTATCCCCGCCCTGATGATTGGCACCCGCGCTTGCTTCAATGCTTTGAGTTCAGCAACCGCCGGGTTTTGCTCATTAGCGAATATATAGTTCAATTGCCAGCCTACGTAATCGTGCAGCTTGTATGCGGTCTCGTTATCGGGGCCGCTTACCCTCTTCACCAAGGTGCTGCCCACCGGGTTGCGGAGTTCCATCACTTCAATCGCGTTGTTGGTGGTAAGCGCATCTTGTAGGCCAATCTGCTGCACCGCGTGCAACACGTCGTTGGGGGCGGGCAAGCTCATGCCCGCCAACTGATTAGCAAGCTCCCCGCGGGGGTCGAGCAATGCTTCGAGCATACCTTTGCCCACCCCGCGGTCGAGCATCGCCATCAGCAGCAGTGCCCAAGTACCGGCATTGTTGGTGGCCACTGCTTGCATAACCCGGGTAATCAGTTCCACGCCAAACGGTTGCTCATCATACTCAGCCAATGCGACGAATTTGTTAGTCAACTTTTCTATGTCCGCAGCATTACCCGGCCTCGTGCTGCTATTGTGCAAGCCCGCGTAGAACTCCAGCATAGTGAGCAGCACCGGCAGCCCCTTCTTGGCCTCGACCATATTAGCCATCGCCTTTACCAGCTTATCGGTGACCTCCTTACCCGCGATGCGCTTGAGGGCGATGTACCATGTGCGCTGCTGGTAGTAAGCCTCAACATCCTCAGCGGTGAGCCGATAATCCTTATCGAGGTCGAGCGAGGCGGCGAGGTCAAACTGATTGTCGGGCAGATAACGGCGCAAGTCGCCCTTTATGTATTTATCAGCTTTCTCTTCCTCCTCCTCTTCCGGGGGGCGGCAGGCCACGATGCAGAACACCTGTCCATGCAACTGGCGCACGATCTCGCTGAAGATGAGGGTGGACGACAGGCCAGAGCGCACCGGGTAGTCGAAGGTGTCGAGGGCCAGCACGATGCGGCGCAGGCTGCCTGCTCCCATCCCTGCGCTTTCCATGCTGGCTTGGTCGGTGCGCGATATGCTAATCAGGGCCTCAAGAAAGTTATTAGCCATCTCTACGGTCTTCGCGGGGGCTTGGTCAAGGATCACTTGCTGCCGTATAGGGGAGTCTGTCTGCTCATTAATATTGTCACGCAATTTTTGCCATTCTTTATAAATCTCATGGTATCTTTCAAAATAGTTCTGGGTATCCTGTTGATAAGTAAGCGCGTCGGTCAAGAGTTCTTTAATCTTCTCCCTGACCAAGCTCAGTCGCGCGGTGGAGCTAGCCTCGAGGTCAATCAGGTCGTCGGGACTGCGGTTGCCCCGACCTTGCCCCGCGACCAGCAGTTCATCGAAGCCCGCAGCCGCTTCGCGGATGACTGCCAGTGTCTTCTTCAGCAGGGCGGTTTTGCCCACCCCCGCGCTCGCCTGCACGAAGATGAAGTTGCTATCCTTGCCCTCCTGATGACAGAGGTGCTTGGCTATTTCGCGGATGGCATTCTTCCGCCCCTCGCCCACAAAGTTAGGGTCGCGTTCGCTCTTCAGTATTTGGTCAATCCTCTGGTATAGCGTGTCAAGGTCTACGACCTTAATCGGCTGCTCCGCTGTGCTGACTTCTTGGGCAGGCGTATCCCCTTCCGTGTCAGCAGGTGGAGTGGGGTTATCTAGTTGGGCAAGGGCGGCGGCGACCACGCTAATATCGTCGGGGTGGTGGCGTTCGTTCCACATATTGAGCAACTCAGCGATATGCGGCTCCATCTGGTAACGGCCATTCTGCTGCTTAATCAGGTGTAGGCTCTCGATGTAGCCCAGTTCGTAGTAGTAGACGGCATCGCCCCTTTCGCCCTCATAGCGCGGGCGGGTATAGCTGACGCTTTGGAGGGTGTGCGTGAGGTCAGTGGCGGTAAAGCCCTGCTCCCCCCGTTGATGGGCGAGTATGCCGCTCGCTTTGGCCGCGTCGCTGATGTCGGCTTGGGTGCCCAGCAAGGGGGCGACGAACTCCTCGTATACCCGCTCGGCATCGTCGAGTGACGGCATCTTTTGGGCGGTGTAGAGCGACCAGAGCCGCGCGTTCGCCCCCGCCAGCCCAGCAGTCGCTTGATGTAGCTGCTGGGCCTGTGACGCAGTCACGCCCAGTTGCTGGCGAGTTTGCTCTAGGCTAAGGGGCCGGAGGGTGATGTGGGTGGGGGCGGGTTTGGTGAGGAACTGCCACGCGAGCGGCTGGACGCTGGCGACCAGCACGATGATGGGGTTTTGAGTGCGCTTCTTATCCGCGAGCAAGCGGCTGAATAGGTTACGCTCCAACTCGAGCAACAGGTAATCGCTCTCTTCACCCACCTGCGGGCGGTCATCGCTGTCGAAGGCCAGCAGCACGGGTCGGCTCAGTTCACGCAGAGCCTTCTCGATCGCCTCGGCGGTATCCTCTACCATCGCCCTACCCACCGGCGCGGCGGCATCTTGCAGCTCAACACTCAGTTCTAGCTTACCGACAATCTTTCGCAACACCCCGTTGTAGATACGGGGATTGGTGGTGTCGCCTACGGCGAATATCTCGCTCATATCCAAATACACGGTGGCAAAGCCCCGCTGCTCCGCTTGCTCCACCGCCCGCATGATGATGCTCGACTTGCCGCTACCAAAGCAGCCGGTGATATTGTACAGCTTAGACGGACCTCGGTCAGAATCAATTGCGGGGAACAAATGTTCTGTTTGTTCCCCGCGCGATACC
>JBBSEE010000526.1:0-2871 GCA_038239995.1 Chloroflexia bacterium
GACAGCTACGAACTGCCGGGCGCGGATGCGGAGCAAGGATTGGTCATTACCCTCGACCGACTGGAGCCGAAGACCACCCGTTACCTGCGGGTGATGCTGTTGCCCCGCCGCTACGGCACACTGGACATCACCCTCGAACTCAGCTACCAAATCGAAGGCGAAGGCGAAGGCGACGCGCCGCCCACCACGCACCGCAGCCACATCATGCTCCAGCCCGCCCCCGTGACCGCGCGGTTCGACCCCCTGCCCACCATCTACCTTGCGGGCGAGGCGATACCGGCGGAGCGGGCCGACATCTTCAAGGGGCGCGACGAGGAGATACTGAAGATTAAGTCCAGCCTCGGAGTCAGCGATGACAGCCCCCGCAACCAAAGCACCATCCCCTACTTGACTGGCATCGGCAAGGTGGGCAAGAGCAGCCTGCTCAATCACCTCGGCAACGCCACCGTCCACCCCGACCTGCATCAGTCGCTGCTGCCCGTGCATATCAGCATGGACGAGTACCAGAGCGACGAGTACAAGCTGCCCACTTTCCTCGGCGCGTTGGCGAACAAGATTAACGAGGCGATTAGGGGCAGTGGCCGCGCCGCCCCGCCGATTGACCAGCAGGGGCTACGCGAGCAGCCGCTAATTACCTTCTTCGACGGCTACCTTGCGGCGGTCAACGATGCGATTCGCCCCCGCCGCCTGCTGCTGATGTTCGACGAGTTCCGCTACCTTGCCGACAAACTGAAGCGGGGCGAGTGGGAGGCGGCCTTCCTCAGCAAGCTGCGTATCCTCTACCAGCAAGGGCAGATTGGCCTCATCCTTGCGGGGCGGGGGGCATTCAACGATGTGACGCGCGGCCTGAACGAACCCAGCCTGCTCGATTCGGTGCGCGACCACCCCCTTTCCTTCCTGTCGGCGGCGGCGGTGGGTGAGCTAATCCGTGAACCGAGCGGCAAGCGGGGCATCAGCTTCGTGCCGGAGGCGGTGGCTCTGATTAGCTGGCTGACCGCGGGGCATCCCTTCTTCGTGCAGTCTATCTGCCACGACCTCATCAGCGAGACGCTGAACCGCGAACGCCGCACCGTGGTGATACCAGACGACATCCACACCCTGAAGCAGCTATATCTCCAGTCGGACAACCTGTTCAGCCACTTGTGGAACAGCGAGATGCGCGAATTGCATCAGGACATCATCTTCAGCCTGCTCAGTCTGCAACCGCAACCGGGCGCATTCGTGGCCCGCAACGCGCTGGTGGAGGGCTTGGCCGCGCGTTACGATAACACCGAGGTGGCAAGCTGCATCGAGCAACTCTGTCGCCGCGAGGTGCTAGAGGCGACCCCCAACGGTGGCCCGCCGGGGGTGAGGGTGCGCCTGCCGCTGCTGTACGACTGGTTCCAGAGCAAGCACGAACGCGGCCTCAGCTTGTCGCCCTACAGCAAGGATGACCACCTCAACGACATCAAGTCGCTGACCATGCAGGTGATTCGCCTCCGCAAGCAGATAAACCGCAACGCCCCCGACCTCGTGTTCAAGGAGGGGGTCTACGATGAGAACAACAGCAACCTGCTGATGGACACCTTTGCCGAGGATTGGACCAACTTCCATCGCTTCGTGGACGCGCTGTACAAGAGCATCGGGCATGAGGCGATTGTCGCCCGCGACTTGCTGCGCGAGGCTCCCCGCTTCTTCGATGTGGTGCGCGACCTTCAGTATATCCGCAACGGCATCGTCGCCCACCGCCCCGACAACGCCGAGTACCCCGACAGCGCGGATGCCGCCTACAACATCATTGACAAGTACGTGGGCCACCAGCCGGGCAAGCCCACCGACTTCCTCGAACTGCAAGAGGCCCTGCTACGTACCTGCATCGCGGGGCTGAACGAACTGCGCGAGGTGGTGGCGCGGTAAGCGCACCATGACCACGCCGCAGTTGCATGCCAAAGGCGCGGGGAGAGCCGCCCCGCAAAAATATCCCGCCCCCTCGGTTAAGGGGGCGGGATTTTGTGGGGGTGAGTATTGCCGGCCCTCTGCTAATTAGGAGTTAGCGGGTGCCGGAGGCGGTGGGCAGATGCAACGCTCGATGGCAATCGCGTAAGCCATCGGCCATGGGGACGCGCCGATGAAGCCATCGCTACCCCGCACATGGTAAGTAGCAAAGAGGTTGAGCGCGAACGCGCAGGTGCTGTCTAGCGGAGTGGGGTCGGTAAGCAGCGGGTTGGCGGGAACATCGGTGATGATCTCTGGATTACCAGCCCCACCATTGAAGGTGGCTGCTCCGGGCGATAGCGCGATGTGGTAACTACTGACTCCCTTGACGCAATCCAAGGACCATGCGTGGACGCGGTTGTTCGGCTGGCTGGCGTGGACAGTGAACTTGAAGGAGGGGAGCAGCCGGTTTGCCCATGGGATGACCCCACAATCGTTGGTCGCGGGGGTGTGCAGGCTGAAGGTCAGCGGCTCGTTATCTAGCGTGATGGTTAGGTCGCAGCTAGGAACGGGGCTGGGGTTCAGCGGCGAGTGGCCGAGACTGCCACCAGTGCCGTCACCGCTGGCATCAACGTAATGTACCTGACGAGGGCTGCTGGTGGGGGTAAGTAGGGTGCCTGTGTGGTCGAACACCTCTAGGCGTAGGATGAAGGTGCCAGTGTGCTGCGTCGCCAGCAGCGTCGCCAGCGTGGTATTCCAATCGGCAATGTGTTGGTCTTCGCCCCACCAGAAGTAGTTGTGGCTGGGGCCGCCAGAGTTGGGGATTTCATAGAACAACCCAGTCGCACCGGCTATCGGCTTAGGGCCAACTAGATAGTTGGGGTCATCGTCGGCGGGGTTGACCATACTTTGGCGATGGTGGTGCAGGGGGTCGAGTATCTGGTTGAAGCCGCTGCC
>JBBSEE010000527.1:0-2871 GCA_038239995.1 Chloroflexia bacterium
CAGAGGGTGCCGTCGAGGTCGAAGAAGATGGCTGTGGGCTGGATGATGGTGGGCAAGGCTAACTCGCTTTCTGCCAAGCCAAACAGGCGGCGGGCGTTGGCGGTGGTGGCAGCGGCTAGTTGGTTGGGGGTGATGCCGCGCAGGTCGGCGATTTTCGCAGCGGTGTAGGCGACATAGGCTGGTTCGTTGCGCCGCCCGCGATATGGTTCGGGGGTGAGGAAGGGGCAGTCGGTCTCCACCAGCAGGTGGTCGAGCGGCACGTTGACGGCCACCTCGTGGCGGTCGTGGGCGTTCTTGAACGTGACCGGCCCGGCGAGGGAGATGTAATAGCCCAAATCGAGAGCCTGCTGCATGGTGCGAAGGTTGCCGCTGAAGCAGTGCATCACCCCGCGCGTGCCCCGCCCCTCGGTGGCAATCATCTTGATGGTGTCTGCGTCGGCGTTGCGGCAATGCACAATCATCGGCAGGTCGAACTCGCGGCCCAGCCCCAGTTGCGCGGCGAAGGCGGGATGCTGCTGCTCCGGCGTAGTCCAATCACGGTAATAGTCCAGCCCAGTCTCGCCGATACCGACCACGAGGTCGCGGTGGGCGATGATGAGTTGGCGCAACTCGGCCAGCCGCGCCGTAGTCAAGGCGGTGGCATCATTGGGGTGGACACCGAAGGCGGCGCGGATGAAGGGATAGGCGCGAGCAATCTCAAGCGAACTCGCCCATGTGTCCGGCGTGACCGCGACCTGCACCATCTGCCCCACCCCCGCCGCGCGGGCGCGGTCAATCACCGCCGCGCGGTCATCGGCGAAGTCGGGTTGGTCGAGGTGGGCATGGGTGTCAACTAGGGTCATATTTTAGATTTTAGATTTTGGATTTTAGATTTTGGATTGGACTTAGCAACCAACCTAATCTGTTTATCCGTTTTTTCAATCCGTTGGCTGCGTCGTTCGTCATAAGTGCAAAGATAGTGGTTTAATGTTGGGGTCGGTGTGTTATACTTGGGGCTGATTATACACGAGGGAGGCGGGGTGGTGTCAAGCATGGGGCCGGGCGAGCGGGAGCGGGAGTTTGACGCGCTGGTAGGGCGGGCGCAGGCGTGCCAGCGATGCCCCCGCATGGTGGGGCGGCGGCGGGTGATGGGGCCGCTGAATGGCAACATCTACGCAGCGGTGATGTTCGTGGCCGAGGCACCGGGGCGGTGGGGCGCGGAGGCCAGCGGTATCCCCCTGCACGGCGATGCCAGTGGTCGCAACTTCGCGGCTCTGCTGGCGAACATCGGCTGGAGACGCGAGCAGGTGTTCATCACCAACGCGGCCCTCTGCAACCCCCGCGACCCGCATGGCCGCAACGCCAGCCCTACGCGGCGTGAGCTTGACAACTGCGCTGACTTCTTGCGGGCAACGATTGACTTGGTGCAGCCGTTGGTCATCGTCACGCTGGGGGCGGTGGCCCTTCGCGCCCTCTGCCGCATCGAAGCCCACCCCCTTAGCCTCAGCCACGATGTTGCCACTGCGACCCGCTGGTATGGCCGCACCCTCTTTCCCCTCTATCACCCCAGCCCCCGCGCCTTCATCAAGCGACCCTACGCCGCCCAGCTTGCCGACTATGCGCGGCTAGCGGCGATGGTAGAGGAGATAAGTCGGGGGCGATAACTTGAGCGGCACAATCGCTACCGTGCAGCGGGAGATACACACCAGCTTGTCGTCCTCGTCGAAGATTTTCACCTCCCACACGTGGGTAGTACGACCCATATGGATGGGGGTGCCAATCGCGGTCAGGGTGCCGGTCTGCTTGGGGCGGAGATGGTTGGCGTTAATCTCCAGCCCGAAGGCGGTGAACCCCGGCGGGCAGTTGTTGTACGCGCCAGTGCTAGCCACCGTTTCGGCCAGCACCACGCTGGCCCCGCCGTGCAGGTAGCCGAGCGGCTGATGGTGGCGGGGCGTGACCGGCATAGTGGCGACCACCCGCTGCGGCTGGCTTTCGGTGATCTCGATGCCGAGGGTGCGAAGCAGGTTCTCTGGCATATCTAGTTCGGGCTGGTCGGTGGACACATGTAACTCCCATCCAAAATCTAAAATCCAAAATCTAAAACCGCCACCCCCGTACCACCAACTCGCCCTCCTCGATGCTGACGGCGGGGACGACGCTAGTGACCCCCGCTTGGGCGGCGGCGAGGGTGTCGGCGGCCCAGCCGTAGCGCAGCAGATGGTGGCCGCCGCTGCTCTCGTTGAAAGCAGCGAGGATAGTCTGTACTGACGGGCGGGCAGGGTCGGGTTCGTCGGTCATGTAGCTGAGGTAGAGGCGCAGGGCCATGGTCGCGCCCTCCTCGGCCATGTGTACCGTGTCGCTGTGGTCCCCCGCGTTGGAGCCGAGGCCGCTGGAATTGCCGCTGCCCCCGATGGCCGCATCATAGGGGACGAAGGGGTAGCGGGCCGTGGCCGCGTGTTGCTGCTCCTCGGCGGTGCGTTCCTGTTCGCCCGTGTAGGCGACGCGGTCGAGGGCGGCGTAATCGGCATCATCGGCCTCGGCGGCGGGGCTGGCGGTGGCACTAGCCTGCGCTTGGCTGGCCTCGTCCAGCCCCGCGATTTGGCGCAACAGGTAGACGATATAACCGGCGGTCAGGGTGTCGTCGAGGGCAAGGTTGGAGCCATGCCCCCGCCCGCTAGCGACGACAGTGATGTCGCAGCCACGTCGCCGCGCTTCAGCAAAGGCGGCGGCGGCCACCGCGGGGCCGTTCCGCAGGCAACCAGCCAGCACGAGTGGCGACCCCGCCTGTATCAGTTGGCGCAAGGCGCGGGTGCCATTGGTGCTACAGAAGGCCACCCGCCGCCCCCGCAAATCGGCGGCAAGGGCTTGGGCAGGCGAGTTGCCGAGGTCGAA
>JBBSEE010000528.1:0-2862 GCA_038239995.1 Chloroflexia bacterium
AGCTGACGCAGGCGCAAATCGAGGCCAAGATCGCCCCCCAGTTGCGCCAACAGATAAGCGCGAACCCTAGCGGGCTGCGCTATATGGCCTACCTGAGTGAGCGGGCAGATACCAGCAACACCATCAGCCCCTTGCAGTGGAAGGCCAAGGGTGATTACGTCTACAACAAGCTGCATGAGGTGGCCGACCGCACCCAGCCTGCGGTGATGAACACCCTCGCCGGGCTGCGCGATGCGGGCGCGGTGGGCAAGGTGCATCAGTTCTACATCGTCAACGCCATCTACGTGGAGGGCACAGCCGACTCGGTCTATAGTTTGGCCGCCCGCCCCGATGTTGCCAAGCTCGACCCCATCAACACCTATCACGTGGATGACACCGCGGCTACGCTCCAGCCCAACCCGATTGACTCCACCACGGTGCTGACCAGCTATGGCATCACCAAAATCGGCGCGGACCAAGTGTGGGCGCAGGGCTACCTCGGTCAAGGTATCACCGTCGGCGACATTGACACCGGCCTGCAATATGACCACCCCGCGATTATTGACCATTATCGCGGCACTCATGTGCTGCCCGGTCACGACTACAACTGGTACGATGTCAATCAGCACTCGCCTGTGCCGGTTGATGCTGACGCACACGGCACCCACACCGCTGGCACCATCGTGGGCCAAGATGCCGCCGGTCAGAACATCATCGGGGTGGCCCCCCAAGCCACGGTTATCGCTTGTCGCGGGCTGGCGGGCGGCTCAGGCACCACTAATGAGTTGCTGCAATGCGCGGAGTGGATGCTGGCTCCCACCGATTTGAACGGCAACAACCCCCGCCCCGAACTGCGGCCTAGCGTGGTCAACAATAGCTGGGGCGGCGGCGATGGCAGCGATGAGGGCTTCCAGTACCCCATCGTGCAGTGGATTAACGCTGGCATCTTCCCCAGCTTCTCCAACGGCAACTCCGGCCCCAACCCCTACACGGTGGGCAACCCCGGCAGCATCCCCGAAGCGTTCGGGCTGGGGGCCAGCGACAGCACCGACCACATCGCCAGCTTCAGCAGCCGCGGTCCCTCGCCGATTGATGGCGGGCTGAAGCCGCAAGTCTCCGCCCCCGGTGTCAGCGTGCGGAGCAGTGTGCCGACCAACTCCTACGCCTTCTTCAATGGCACCTCGATGGCCTGCCCTCATAACGTGGGGGTGGTGGCCCTGCTGCTGTCCAAGAACCGCAGCCTCAGCGTGCTACAGTTGAAGAACGTCATCACCAGCACCGCCTACTTCACCACCTTCATGGGTACCCGTCCCAACAACAACTATGGCTGGGGGCGGATTGACGCGCTGGCGGCGATCAACAGCGTGCCCGCGATGAATGGTCGGCTAGTCGGCCAAGTGACCAGCGGGGTCAACGCCCTGCCCGGCGCGACCCTTGTGCTACATGACCCCAGCAACGCGGGCAGCATCTACGCGGTGGCCGATGCGAATGGTAACTACACGATGACTGCTCCGGTGGGCAACTATCCGGTCAGCGCGGTCAAGTATGGCTACACCACCGTGACCCAAACCGTGAACATCAGTGTGGGAATGACCACCACCCAGAACTTCAATCTGAGCGTGGCGGGCATGGGTAGCTTGAGCGGCACTATCCTCCGCAGCCCCAGCAACACCCCGATTAGCGGCACGCTCATCATCGGTGCCCCCGGCTTCCCCAACACGGTCTACACCGCCGCGTATGCGGTCAACAGCATCGCCAATGGCACCTATAGCGTCACCCTACGCCCGCAGAACCATTGCCTTGCCGCCCAGACCGCGATGATTACCGTCAACGGCGCGACCGTCTACAACTTCGTCGCCCCCAACAAGACCGACCAGTACGGCTACACCTGCCAAGAGCAGGGCATCAGCAACTGGGTGAACGCGACTACGCTGGTGAACAACTGGGTGCCACCTGTCTACGGTGGCGCACCGGCGCGGGATGATGGCGAGATTACCACCACGCTGCCGTTCCCCTTCCACTACTACGGCAACGACTACACCAATCTACACGTCAGCACCAACGGCTACGTCCACTTTGGTGCGCCCACATGGGCGGAGGGTGGTAGCCTGATACCATGGCCCGCCCTACCCAACGCGGCGATATTCGGCCTGTGGGAGGACCTCACCCTCGACCCCGGTGGCAACGTCTATACCGATGTGATAGGCTCATCGCCCAACCGCCAATACGTGGTGGAGTTTAACAGCGTCCACTCCAACGCCGATGCGGCTAACGATACCTACACCTTTGAGATTATCCTCGACGAGAACGGTGGCGTTATCAGTATGCAGTATCAGCAGATTGCGAACGGTTCGCGCGGAGCCGACCTGCAAGCGGTGGGCATCGAAGACGAGCAAGGCACCACTGGCATCCTGCACTCGTTCGCCTACCCCGGCGCAATCTACAGCGGCCTGCGAATCGTTTGGAGTCCGCCTGCGGTGGCCCCCACCCCCACCAATACGCCAATGATAACTAACACCCCCACGCTCACGCCTACGCCCATCGCTACCAACACGCCGACCAATACGCCGAGCGGCCCCACCAACACCCCGACCAATACACCGAGCGGCCCCACCAACACCCCGACCAATACACCGAGCGGCCCCACCAACACCCCGACCCAAACCCCGACCGATTGCCCCAATCCCTTCGTGGACATATCGGGCAACCTGTTCTATGGGGCAATCCACTACCTGTACTGTCGCGGGGTGGTCAATGGCATTGACCCCACCCACTTCGGGCCAGCGGGCACTGCTACTCGCGCCCAGTTCGCTAAGGTGGTGGTGCTAGGCTTCGGCATCGCCCCTTACACCCCCACCGGCCAACCCGACTTCACCGATGTGC
>JBBSEE010000529.1:0-2862 GCA_038239995.1 Chloroflexia bacterium
GGGCCAAACCCTGCTGCCCAGCTATGATTACATCCATCAGCGGGTCGAGCAGCGGCAGGGCAGTCGCAAGCTAATCGAGCGGCTGTTCATGCGGCTGACCGGCATGGACATCAAGATGGAGCAGTACGCGCAGGGGGAGGAGTTCCTCAAGCAAGTGGCGGCCCAGCGGGGGCATGAGTTCACCAACCGCGTCTGGCGCGGCCCCGACCATATGCCCACCATCGAGGAGATTAAGCACCCCGAAGCGTGGATTGCGCGGGTAGAAGGGATGTAGCAACGCGCTCCCCTCCCGCCGGGTGGGGTTGGGGGTGGGACTGAGCCGCCAAGCCTGTTCACGTAGTTACGATGTGGGATACTGCGGGGGAACTGGGCGGATGCGATTCGTCCCTACATCATTGTAGCTTCCTTAGCAACCAACCTAATCCGTTTATCCGTTTTTCCAATCCGTTGGCTGCTGGTCCTTCGTCATAAATGCAAAGATAAATAATGAAGGTCGGCCAAATCCACCTTCATCAGCTGGGGGCTACCCCCAGACCCCCGCAGTTCTTCACCTTCGCTCTTTGACTTGATGAAGATAGACGAGGGCAATCTGCCTATGCAGCTACCCTACTAATACCCGCGCCCACCCAGCAAGATGCTGCCGAGGAATTGCAGCAGCAGGATAGCGACGATGGGCGAAAAGTCTATCATCACACTGCCCATTGCTTTGCTCATCAGGTTGCGAATGGGGGCCAGCAGCCACTCGGTGCTGGCGATCAGCAGTTGGTACCACGATGCTTTGCTGCCATAGGGCATCACCCACGAGATGATGGCGCGGACGAAGATAAGCAGGGTCAGTATGTAGATGACGGCGGAGATAAGGTCACGCATGATTGGTCAGTCCTCCCGGTGTAATTGTGGCAATTGTTTTCTCTACATCCTTAGAGTATCCGCGCCAGCCGATTGTTTCATTAGATTATACCATACCCCGACCGCCACAGGTTTGTAATTCAGGATTAGAGATACGTTAGTTTGCTCATCAGACGAACTTGACGAACACTTCGTTCGCCAGCGGCACCGCTGCGTCGGTGAGGCGGATGCGCTCTGGTTCGCGGGTGATTAGCCCGTATCGCGCCAGCCAATCTAGCTGGTCGGCGAAGAAATGTTCGGGGCTAGCGGCATAGCGGGCGTGGAAGCGGGCGACATCTACACCCTCGCGCAGCATCCGCAGCCCCAGCATCATGGTCTCGCCCGCCTGCCCGCGCTGGTCCAGCCGTTCGCTCATCAACGTGCTTTGCCCGCTGCTGATGCGCTTGATGTAGGTGGTGGGGGCCAGCACATGGCGGTAGCGCAATCCCCCGATATGCCCATGCCCGCCCGGCCCGAACGCCAACCAGTCGGCATTGTGCCAGTACGCTTTGTTGTGTTCGCACTCGTAGGCGGGAGACTTGGCCCAGTTGCTGATTTCGTATTGCCCATACCCAGCCGCCGCCAGCCGCTCCCGCGTCCACTCGTACATCTCGCCCGCCGCGTCGTCGTCCGGCACGCTCATCCGCCCCTGCGCGATAAAGCGGGAGAGGGGGGTGCGTGGCTCCACAATCAGGGAGTAGACGGAGAGGTGTTCCACACCCATCGCAATTGCGCCTTCGAGGTCGCGCTGCCAGTGCTGCTGGGTCTGGCCGGGCAGGGCGAAGATGAAATCGAGGCTGATATTGTCGAAGCCCGCCGCCCGCGCCATTGCTACTGCTGCCGCTGTCTCGCGGGCGTTGTGGTGGCGGCCTAGCGTGACGAGCATGGTATCGTCGAGGCTCTGCGCCCCGAAGCTGAGGCGGTTGAACCCCGCCGCCCGCAACTCGGCCAGCATCGCCTCGGTCACGGTGCCGGGGTTGGCCTCGGTGCTAATCTCTGCATCGGCGGCCACATCGTAATGGTCGCGCACCGTCTGCAAGATAGATTTAAGCTGGGCCGCCTCCAGCACGGTGGGGGTGCCGCCACCGAAGAAGATAGTCCGGACAGGTCGGGATTGTAGGGATGGCGGATTGAGGTTAGTGGGATGGTTAGCTTTGGTCGCTTCGGCAAGGGCGGCAGGAGCCTCGGCAATCTCGCGGCAGAGCGCGGCCACATAGGCGGCAAACTGTCCCTCGCGGCCCACGTAGGTGTTGAAGTCGCAATAGATGCACTGCGCTTCACAGTAGGGGATGTGGATGTAGATGCTGAGGTCATCCATATGAAAGTGCCTCAGTAATTATGCTCCACCATCCGCCAGTGTATCATCGTCCCCAGCGAAATGACCACGAAGACCACAGTGGTGACAATCAGCCCATCGAAGCCAGCAGCGGTGGCGGCGAACCCGCCGACTGCCCCGCCGAGAAACTGGCCGAGGCCGAGCAGCACCGAGTACGCCCCCATCACCGCGCCCCGATCGGCGTGATTCTTCTCGCCAATCTGCACCAGCACGCTGAGGGCGGCGGGGGTGAAGCCGCTGAGGACGAGGAAGCCCACGACTAGCCCACCCGCCAGCAGCCAGTAGGATACGTCGCTAGGCGCACGATGATGGTTCATCGCAAACAGCACGATGCAGGCCAAAGCCGCCCCCGCCAGTGACACGATCATCGCGGTGGACGAGCGCATATTCGGCAGGATGCGCGTCCAAATCAGGATGCCGAGGCTGAGGATGATAGCGAACACCCCGAACAGGTAGCCGGTGCCCCCGGATTGGAACAAGCCGACCAGCAGTTGGTCAGGGAAGCTGTGTTCCTTGTCGGCCAGCATTCGCACCGCGTTGTTGGCTAGCACGCCATAGAGGGCGTTGACCGCAATCCACGCGGGGGCAAACTCCCATAGGGTGCGGCTCTTGAGCAGGCCCATCGGCTCATGCTTGAC
>JBBSEE010000530.1:0-2857 GCA_038239995.1 Chloroflexia bacterium
GTGGCGGGCGGCGGGGTCAGCGGGCAGGCGGGAGCGATTCGGCACGGTATTGCCCGCGCCCTCATCGTCTTCGATGCCACCCTGCGCCCCAGCCTGAAGAAGGCAGGCCTGCTCACCCGCGACTCCCGCGTCAAGGAGCGCAAGCACGTCGGCCTCAAGCGGGCGCGTAAGGCTCCACAGTACACCAAGCGGTAAGGCGATTTTAGATTTTAGATTTTAGATTTTGGATTGCGGCTGCCCGATTGGGGGTGGCCGCTTTGCTTTCGGCTTGACAAATAGGCGGGTTTGCTTATAATCTAAGTAGCACTCTACACCAAACCCCCACCAATAATAGAGGGTACAAACGTGCCATATAAACTGAAAGTGCGCGACGTGATGAAGCTACTAAAGGAGGACAGTTGGTATATCGTTAGAATCAAGGGCAGCCACCGGCAATATGAACACCCAGTAAAACCGGGGATCGCAACTGTTTCCGGTCATCCTAGCGATGATGTGCCAGAAGGTACTCTTGCCAGCATCCTTGCACAAGCGCAACTTCCTGACCCAAGAAGAAGGGGAAAGTAAAATGCACCGCTTCCTTGTCGTTATTGAAAAGACCGAGAACAACTATGCCGCCTATGCGCCCGACCTGTTGGGTTGCATAGCAACCGGTAAGACGTTGGAAGAAGTAAAACGCAATATGCGTGAGGCATTGGAGCTGCATATCCAAGCAATGATAGAGCGGCACCTGCCTATCCCTCAGCCGCAATCACTTGCTGACTATATCGCTATTGATGTATCTATCCCCGAAGAAGTGGCCGCATAACAAGGAGCGAACCCGATACAAAAGAGGGATTACCCGCTCGTATCCACCTACCTATTCAACCTAGCTTGACAAGTCCGAGTTTTCTGCTATAATCGTAGTCACACCTTGCGCGATGGGCGCGGGGTTGAACCGATACCCCCCATTTGCGCTATATATGTTATACCGCCACTGGCAAGCCGCCCCGCGTGGGGTAGGTGGCTAGTTGCGGCAGGCGCAGGCGGGCTGATGCGTGGCGGAAGTGCAAGGCCCAACCGTCACCTGTTTCATTTCGTTCAAGCTCGACCGATATGCTGAATTGGGCAGCCTCCTACATTGCAGTGGGCTGGCAGGCAACGGTCGGGCGTAGTCAACTAAGGAGGAAAGCGTAGGAATGAGTAATATTACCCACAAGATGCGCGGTTTGGCCGCGCTCGCCCTGTTGCTGCCCCTGCTGGCGGCCTGCGGCGGCACCACCGCGACGAACACGCCGGTGGCCGCCCGGGCGACCCCGACCGCAGCGATGGCCGCGATGACCCCGACCGCAGCGATGGCCGCGATGACCCCGACCGCAGCGATGGCCGCGATGACCCCGACCGCGATGATGCCGATGACCCCGACCGCGATGATGCCGATGACCCCGACCGCGATGATGCCTGTCACCCCCACCGCTGGGATGGTGATGACCGGCACCGCGATGATGCCGATGACCGGCACTGCCGCCCCCGCCGCCCCGACGGATACCCCGGTTGCCTCCAGCTTCCAAGGCAGCGCGGGCGCGTTCCGCTGGCGCGTGGGTGAAGATGTCGCCAACATGGACCCCGCCCTGATGGAGGACGGCGTTTCGATTAACGTCGCCCAGAACGTCTACGATGGTCTCACTCAGTTCAACCCCGTCACTCTCGCGGTCGAACCGGCGATTGCCACCAAGTGGGATGTCAATGCTGACGGCAGCGTCTATACCTTCCACCTCCGCAATGACGTGAAGTTCACCGATGGCACCCCCGTCACCGCTAAGGACTTCGTCTACTCGTGGAATCGTCTGCTTGCCAACCCCAAGGCCCCCTACAGCTTCGTGTTCGAGGATATTAAGGGCGCAAGCGATGTAGTCGCCTCGGCCACCAGCACCGATACTACCAAGACCAAGCTGACCGCTGCCGAGGGCATCAAGGCGGTGGACGATGCCACCCTGCAAGTCACCCTCAACGGCCCTAGTGCCTACTTCATCTCCCAGACCGCTCTGTGGTCCTACTGGGTAGTCAATCAGAAGACGGTCGGCGCAGACCCCCTCAGTAGCGACTGGGCGGAGAAGGCCGACACCCAGAAGGGTGCAGGCACCGGCGCGTACACCATTAAGGAGTGGGCGCGTAACGACCACATGGTGCTAATTGCCAACGACAGCTACTGGAATGATGTCAAGCCCAGCGTCAAGGAAATTGACGAACTGGTCATCGCCGAAGGCAGCACCGCCCAGCTACGCTACGAGAGCGACCAGCTTGACAGCAGCGAACTGTACACCGCTGACTACGACCGCATCTCTAAGGACGCGAAGTTGAGCAAGGAACTGCACGAGTCGCCCCAAGCCCGCACCGTATGGCTGGGGATGAACCAACTGACCGGCCAATTCGCTGCCAGTGGTGGCGAGAAGGCCAAGAACCTCCGCATCGCTATCGCCGAAGCGGTGGACCGCGCCGACCTGATTGACAAGGCCCTGAACGGTGTAGGCGCACCCGCCTATACCCTGCTGCCCAAGGGCGTGCCCGGCTACCAAGACTTCAAGGCCTACGACATGAACCTTACCGATGCCAAGGCCAAGCTGGCCGCGGCGGGCTACCCCGACGGTGCAGGCCTGAAGCTGACCTACTACACCCGTGACCGCGAAGACCAGAAGGCGGTCGCGACCGTAATCCAAGCCCAACTGAAGCAGAACCTCGGCATTCAGGTGGACGTGGTGCCGGTGGCGTGGAAGACCTTCCTCGTCGAACGCCGCAACCACAAGTACGACTTCTTCTACGGCAGTTGGGGGCAGGACTACCCCGACGCGCAGGACTGGCTCTACCCGTTGGCTTATAGCAA
>JBBSEE010000531.1:0-2855 GCA_038239995.1 Chloroflexia bacterium
GCACCATGCCGCGCTCGGCGGTGCCGATGTGCGACAGCATATCGCGGGCCACCCAGCCTTCTTCGCCGGTGATTAGAGTGTCCCAATCCTCATCACTCACGCGGGCAATCGCGGCTTGGAAACGCTCACGGCTGCGTTCCAGATTGGCTCTCATCTTCTCTTTATCGGCCATGTAACGCTCCTTTGGGTAGGGGCGAGTGCAACCCGCCCCTACGTATCGCTAGATAGGGCGAGTGCAACCCGCCCCTACGTATCGCTGGATAGGGCGAGTGCAACCCGCCCCTACGTATTATTTGTTCACGGCCACCTGCGTCCAGTCGTCGGCGAACAAGCCCTGCGCGGTGTAGGTAAGGCCACTGACGGTGGGGCGAATCAGCGCGTAGGCCTTGCCATAGTAGAGCGGTAGCCAGCCCACATCGTTGATGGCGATTTGCTCGGCTTGGCGATAGAGGGGGATGCGCTTGCTCAAGTCCCCCTCCGCGTCGGCTTGGTCTACCAATCGGTCGAAGTCGGGGTTGGTAAAATGGCCGTTGTTGTTGCCCACCCCACTCCGCAGTTGCTGCGACAAGAAGTTCTGGGGGTCGGGATAGTCCGCGCCCCATACGCTGAGGTAAATCTGTATCGTACTGGTGGCTGGGTTAGTGGCTAGATTGGTAAGGTCGGCGTTGAAGTGATTGAGGTCTTCACTATTGACTGCAACTTTTACGCCGAGGTTATCTTGCCACGTCTGTTGTAGGTAGCTGCCGACCGTTGCGTAGGCGGGGTCTTGGGTGTTGAGGGTGATGGTGACGGTGGGGAAACCCTTGCCCACGCTAAAACCGGCATCGGCCAGCGACCGTTGCGCTTGCGTGGGGCTGAAGCCAACCGGGGTGATGCTGGGGTTGTAGCCGGGCATCCCCGGTGGGATGATGGTATCGGCAGGTTCGACCGCGTGGTTCAGCCGCTTGGCAAGCTCCTGCTTATCAACCGCTTGGGCGAAGGCGCGGCGCACCATCGCGCTGTCGAAGGGCGGCTTGGCATCATTGAAGCCGATGTAAGTGTCGGTGAATTGGGCCACCTGCGCGAAGCCGGGCTGATTGACCGCGTCGTCGAGGTTGGCAGGGTTGAACACTTGGGTGCCCATAATATCCAGCCCACCATCACGGTAGCGGCGATAAGCGGCGGAGGCATCGGCAAAGAACATCAACTCCACCCCTGCCAGCTTCATCGCCCCGCCATAGTAGTTGGGGTTGGGGGTGAGGCTAATCCCCTGCCCATGCTGCCACTGCTTGAGGATAAATGGGCCAGTGCCATATGCGTGTTCGCCCCAACTCGCCCCGTACCTTTCCACCAACTTGCGTGGCACCACGAAGGCGACGGGGAAGGTCAGTTGGTCGAGGAAGTAGCTGGCGGGATGGTCGAGGGTGATTTGCAGGGTGAGGCGGTCGAGGGTCTTAATCCCACTCGCTGACTCCATCTTGCCGTCGGTCACATCCTTGCTGCCACTGATGTTGCTGAGGTAGTAATTAGTCGCCCCATTAGCGAAATCTTTGCCGAAGGCGCGGTTCAGGCTATAGACGAAATCGTCGGCGGTGCAATCGCTGCCGTCCGCGAACTTCAGGTTGGGGCGGATGTGGAAGGTGAACACCCGACTATCCGCGCTAATCTCCCAACTGGCCGCTCCTGCCGGTTGGATGCTGAAGCGACTGTCCAGCTTGACCAGCCCCTCGAAAATGAGGCTGTCTACCGCCACCTGCTGGGTGCTGCTGGCGCGGGGCGGGTCCAGCGACTCGATGTCCGCCACCCCCTCGATGGACCAGCGTAGCACATCGCTGCCAGCGGTAGGGCTGGGGGTGCCACCGACTTGGCCGTTGCCCCCCCCGCAACCGGCGAGTAGGACGATGAGCAACAATCCGACCCCGCCGCCCGACCACTTTCCACTTCCTCGCTTCAACCTCCTGCCCCTCCTCTACGTATCAGTTCGCACCTCTAGTATAGCACACCAGCAAGGAAGATGCGACTCGTGAGGGACGGTTGACAAGGGCGATGTTCCGACCCTACAATAGCCGCGTGCTGCAACGTACTTATCTAAACCCTGCGGTTCTGTTGCTGGGGCTGACCTTGCTGCTCGGCTTGTTGCTACGGCTCGGCTTCGTGTTGCATGGGCTGGACACCGGCACTCCCTTCATCCGCGACGAGGGCAACTACCTCGGCAGTGCCTTGCCCCTCGCGCAGGGTCATGACATCCCCGACCGCTGGCTGTGGGAACGCGCCCCCGGCTATATCTTCTTCGCGGCGGCGGTGTTCGCCCTATTCGGCAGCGATGGGGTAGGCAATCTGTTCGCCCTCGCCCTCGCCCAAACCGCGCTGGCTCTGATTAGTATCGCGCTGGTGTGGCTGATTGCCCGCCGCCTGTTTCCCGCCCGCCCCCTTGCTGCCGCCTATGCTGCACTGTTCGTCGCCCTCTGCCCTATCCTTGCCTTCTACACCAACATCTACATGAGCGAGACGCTGTACATCACCCTGCTGCTGCTCTGGTTCGCCTCCACCTTGCGGCTGGATTTGGCTTTGCGGCAAGACATCGGCGGTGGCGAACCGAACCGTCCCACATTTAGCATTTACCATTCACCATTTACCATTGCTTGCTTCGTCGCCTCCGCGGCGGCGCTGGCCGCTTTGATGCTGACCCGTTCGCTGGCGGTGATGTTCCTGCCGCCGGTGCTAGTCTGGCTGCTGTGGTGGGGGCGGGCCAAGCTGCGCCGCACCCTTGCTTATACCGCGCTGTATGCCGCGTTGGTCTTGGCCCTGATATTGCCATGGAGCTTCCGCAACCTTGCCCACTACGGCAGTTTCATCCTGATAGACACCACCGGCCA
>JBBSEE010000532.1:0-2839 GCA_038239995.1 Chloroflexia bacterium
ACGACTACAATGGGCGAGTGCAACCCGCCCCTACGCATTCATCACTCATCACTCATCACTTATTTAACAATGGTGCAAGATGATACCGCTAGGGGACGAGAACGTACCGCCGCAGCGCGGTTTCCCGATTGTCAATATCGCCTTCATCGTGGTGAACATCCTCGTGTTCGTCTACGAATTGGTGTTGGGTAGCGGGCTGGATAATTTCATCACCGGCTACGGCACGGTGCCATTTGAGATTGTCCATAACGTTGACCTTGTGGGCAACTATGGCGGCCTGCCGTTCCCCCAGACCCCCGGCCCCGCGCCGATTTACCTGACCCTGCTGACCTCGATGTTTATGCACGGCGGCTTCGCCCACATTGGCGGCAATATGCTGTACCTGTTCATCTTCGGCGACAACGTGGAAGACCGCATGGGTTCGGCGATATACGCGGGGTTCTACCTTGTGGGCGGACTGGTTGCCAGCTTCACCCATATCTTCGTTACCCTCGCGGTGGGCGGAGCAGCGGTGTACCTCCCCAGCGTGGGGGCGAGCGGAGCAATCGCCGCGGTGTTGGGGGCATATCTGGTACTATTCCCTCAAGCGCAGGTGCGTACCATCATCCCGATTGGCTACTTCGGCTACATGACCCGCATCTCCGCGATATTCGTGTTGGGGATTTGGTTCGTGCTGCAATTCTTCAATGGGGTGACGAGCTTGACTCCGAACACCGCCGAGACCGGCGGGGTGGCAGTGTGGGCGCACATCGGTGGCTTCGTGTTTGGGGCGTTGATTGCCTTCATCTTCTTCCGCAGCAGCCAGAGCAGCTACAATCAACCCAGCAATTAAGTAGGGAGCAGCGTAACAGCGGCGTGGCCGCGCCGTTGCAATATTAGTCTACCTATTATCCTTAGCATTACGCAGTTGGCGACTATTCGGCCGAAATACGTAGGGGCAGGTGGCGCACGCCCGGCTAGCAGCAAAATAGTAGAAAGCGAGGTTGGCAGTTTATGCGAATGACAGGCATCGTCAAGTGGTTCAACGACAGCAAGGGCTACGGGTTCATCCAGCAACCCGGTGGTGAAGATGTGTTTGTTCACTACAGCGCCATACTGGGTGATGGCTTCAAGTCGTTGGTCGAAGGTCAGGAAGTGGAGTTTGACCTTGAGAATGGGCCAAAGGGGCCGCAAGCCCGCAATGTGGTGAAGCTCGGACCCGCCCCCAACGCCCCCGCCCGGCCCGCCAATGCCCCGCGTGAGTACGCACCGGGTGGCGGCTACCCACAGGGTGGTTATGGCAACGAGCGTGGCGGTGGCTACCCGCAAGGTGGTGGCGGCTACAATCGCGGCGGGGGAGGCTACCCGCCGCCGGGTGGCGGTGGCTACAATCGCGGCGGTGGCTACCAGCAAGGTGGCTACGGTAACGAGCGGGGCGGCGGCTACCAGCAGGGTGGCGGTGGCAATCGCGGTGGCGGGGGGGGCTACAATCGCGGTGGGGGCGGCGGCTATCAGCAGAGTGGCGGCGGCTACAATCGCGGGGGTGGCTACCAGCCGGGCGGCTACCCGCAAGGCGGCAACAGCGGCGAGCGCAACTACCAACCGGGCGGCTACCCGCAAGGCGGCAATGGCGGCGAGCGCAACTATCAGCCGGGCGGCTATCAACCCCCCGACTACAATAGCAGCTATCCGCCCAATGGTTACCCGCAGCAGGGCGGCGGCTACGAGCCTTACCCCACTACCCCACCCCTCCCCCCCTACCCGGCGACTAATCCCAACGAGCAGGACCCCGACTATCGCGGCGGCTACGCCCCGATTGACGAGCAGGACGAAGACCGTCTCGCCTAGCCGGGGCGCAGCAAGAGATAGCGATAGATGCGGGCGCATTCCGATGGGAATGCGCCCGTTCATCTTCTTTAATCTTTAATCTGCTGTCCGCTACCTGTTCCCCGACTTATCCTTGTTCGCCGCCTTGCTGCGCTCGTTATGGGTGAGCAGCCGCTTGCGGATGCGGTAGATTTTGGGGGTAACTTCCAACAATTCGTCGTCGGCAAGATACTCGATGCAGTCGTCCAACGACATATTGCGGGGGGTGGTTAGCTGGATGTTCTCATCTGAACCGGCGGCACGGATGTTGGTGAGGTGCTTCTTCTTGCAGACGTTCACCTCCAAGTCCTTCTCGCGGATGTGCTGGCCGACCACTTGTCCCTCGTATACCTCGACCCCGGAGCCGAGGAAGAGGGTGCCACGCTCTTCCGCCGCGTGCAGGCCGTAGCTGGCGGTCTCGCCCGTCTCCCACGCCACCAGCGAACCGAGGGTGCGGGTCTCCATCGGCCCGGCCAGCGGGCCGTAACCGGCGAACAGGGTGTTCATCACCCCTTGCCCGCGCGTATTGGTCAGGAACTGCTGGCGGAAGCCGAGTAGTCCGCGCGTGGGCACCTTGTAGACGAAGTGGACGGTGCCATCATCGCGGTACTTCATGTCCAACAAGTCGGCCCGTCGCGCCCCCATCATCTCTGGCACCACCCCGACCACCTCTTGCGACACCTCCAGCTCGACCTGCTCGTATGGCTCTTGCAGCTTGCCATTCACCTCATGGTAGATGACCTCCGGCTTGCTCACTTGGAACTCATAGCCCTCCCGCCGCATCGTCTCAATCAGGATGGTAAGGTGCAACTCGCCCCGCCCACTGACCAGCAGGGTGTCCGCCGCATCGGTGTCGGTCACGCGCAGGGCGACATCGCGGTCAAGCTCTTGGTACAGCCGCTCGCGTAGCTTGCGCGAGGTGACAAAGGTGCCGTCGCGCCCAGAGAAGGGGCTGGTGTTCACTCCGAAGGTCATCCGCAGGGTCGGCTCCTCC
>JBBSEE010000533.1:0-2836 GCA_038239995.1 Chloroflexia bacterium
CCGCCGGATGGGCCGCCACCTCGGAGACTACCGCCTCCACCTGTGGCCGCCGCACATCCCATGTCACATCCTTGCCGTCGAGCCATACGGTGTACTTGCGGCCATCGCCCGCCTCGGCTGGGCGGGGCAGGGTGATGGCAATGTTCAAGTTAGCGGCAAGGTCGCGCAACTCCGCCTCGTCACCCACCGGAATGCCCCGCTCCAGCGCGGCAAGGGCGACCGCGCGATACAGCACCCCACTATCGAGGAACAGATAGCCGAGCCGTTCGGCCAACCTCCCCCCCACCGTACTCTTGCCCACCCCGGCAGGTCCGTCTATTGCAATCACGCTGGCGGCATGGTTCGGCATCGCATCTCCTAAAGGTAGAAGGTAGAAGGTAGAATCTAGAATGAAGTGATGAGTGATGAGTGATGAGTGAATGTATGGGCGGGTGGCGCACGCCCTGCTTATCTCCTAAATAGTTTAGCCTTTGCCCCGCTTTGGCGGCGATGAGCTACGCTGGGGTGAAGCGGGACGGTTGCTGCGGCTGGGGGCTGGTGGGCGACTGCCGGGCGTAACAGGACGGCTGCTGCGACTGGGTGCAGGCGGGCGGCTGCCGGGTGAGGTCGGGCTACTACTACGTCGCGGCTTGGGCGGCGGGGGATTGCCATTGGCGGGGAAGGGGCGTGAGCCAGCCGGTGAGGCCGGGCTACTACTACGTCGCGGCTTGGGCGGCGGGGGATTGCCATTGGCGGGGAAGGGGCGCGCACCGGCGGGTGCGGGCGGGCGGCTGGGGCGATTAGACACCAGCGGGTTGCGGTTGGCGGGGAAGGGACGGCCCGTCGAGGTTGGCGCAGGCGGACGGGGGCGGCTGCCACTGGCGGGGGGATGCACGGTTGCGCCACCACCCTGTCGCACGAAGCGGCTGGAGGGCGGGGGCGGCAGGGTAGATGCCGGGCGGCTCTCAATCGGATTGCCATCCTTGTCCAGCCCCACCGCGTGGCGTAGAGCTTTCACCTCGCCGTTGGTGAGGGGGCGATGTTCACCCCGCTTTAGCTCGCCTAGCTGGAGCGGGCCGATGCGGACGCGCATGAGGCGGCGGGTCTGGTAGCCGACGGCGGTGAGCATATTGCGGATTTGCCGCTTGCGCCCCTCATGGATGATGAAGCGCAGCCACGCCCGCCCGTTCTCGGCGTGCAGCAACTCTACCTGCGCCGGTTCGCTCATCACCCCCTCGTCGAGCATTACCCCGTTGCGTAGCTGCTGCAAGCTGGCTTCGTCAGGTACGCCCTCGGTCTGCACCTCATACTCCTTATCCACCTTGTAGCGGGGGTGAGTGAGGCGGAAGGTGAGGTCGCCAT
This sequence comes from Chloroflexia bacterium, assembly GCA_038239995.1. Classification (GTDB taxonomy): domain Bacteria; phylum Chloroflexota; class Chloroflexia; order QHBQ01; family QHBQ01; genus QHBQ01. Next base: position 1,342 of record JBBSEE010000533.1, read on the forward strand.
CGTTAGTGAGCAGCAGCAACCCCTCGCTGCTGTTGTCCAGCCTGCCTACGGGATAGACGCGGCCACCCACATCGCCGAGCAAATCGAGGACGGTCTCCCGCCCCTGCTCATCGTCCGCGCTGGTGATGTAACCGCGCGGCTTGTGCAGGGCGATGTACAACTTGGCGGCATGGGGGTCGCGCAGCGGCAGCGGCTTATTGTCCACGCTGACCACATCGCGGGCGGGGTCAACCTTGACCCCCAACTCGTTGACCACCTTGCCGTTGACCCTAACCCGACGTTGCAGGATTAGCTGTTCGCTGCTACGGCGGCTGGCAACCCCCGCCTCGGCCAGCACCTTCTGCAAACGCTCCAACTCTGGCTCTGGTTGCAACGAGGGGGCAGCGGCTGGCCGGGGCGGGCGCACCAGCTTCGGCTGATGCGCGGCCACCCCCTTCTTGCCCTTAGTTTCACTCAGGGGGCGGGGCGCACGGGACTGCTTACCCTTCGCCTCACTCAAGGGGCGGGGCGATGATGATTTCTTGCGGCGATCGTTTGGCATCTTGACTTCCTCCGTTCCGAAGGGATTATAACGGATTGCCTCTTGCCCTGCAACGTTTTTTCTGCTACAATAAGGCCAACTTGCGTTATGGCAAGTTGCTGCGCCAACCGATTACCAGTTGATGCTTGACCGCCGTTCGCGTATGGGCGTATAATAGCCGCGCCTCTAACCGCAACCTTAACCCATAGGAGCAAACGTTTGGCTCTCGTTGGCAATCTCAGAGACTTTGGCCTCTCCGATTTTCTCTATTTGGTAGACCGAGGCTACAAGACCGGGATGCTCTACTTGCAGAAGCCGGGTGACAGCGCACGTCTCTATTTCCAAAACGGCAAGCTGGTGTTTGCGGTGCGGCAGGGGGCGGACGAAAAGCTGGGCGACATCCTGCTGCGGGCGGGCAAGATTAGCCGCGAACAGCGCGACCAAGCCTTGCATACCCAGCAGACGATTTCGCCGGAGAAGCCGGTCGGCCTGATTCTGGTGGAGCAACGCTACATCACCAAAGAGGAGATTGTCCGCTGCGTCCGCGCCCAACTGGAGGAGACCGTCTACGCCCTGTTCGCGTGGAACGAAGGCGACTTCCGCTTCGAGCAGGGAATGATGCCCCCGCCAGAGAGTGTGACTATCCCCCTCAGCATCGAAAACGTGATTATGGAGGGGGTACGGCGGATTGACGAGTGGTCGCGCATCCGTGACCGCATCCCCACCCTCGATGTGGTGGTGCGCTTCGCCGAGCAGCCCAGCGAAAAGGCTAAAGAGGTCAATCTCACCCCCGACGAGTGGCGGGTGTTCGCCCGCATCAACGCCAGCGACAATGTGGGGCAAATCGCCGAGCTAACCGGCCTCAGCGAGTTCGAGGTCTGCCGCATCATCTATGGCTTCATCCAAGCCGGGCTGGTCGAAGTGGTCAAGGAGCGGGCCTACTATGCCCAAGCACCGCTGGCCTACCCCAGCAGC
>JBBSEE010000534.1:0-2831 GCA_038239995.1 Chloroflexia bacterium
CTCGGGCCCGGACCCCCCCCCAAGCCGGCGGCAAGGGGGGGGCGGCGGCGGTGTCCAGCACCATATTGGTCAGCCCCTGTGCGTTGTCCAGCCCGAACAGCTTGTGCAGGCTGGGGCGGCGCAGGTCGCAGTCCACCAGTATGGTGCGCTGCCCCGCCTGTGCCAGCGTAATCGCAAGGTTGGCGATGGTGGTACTCTTGCCATCCTCCGCGCTGGTGCTGGTCGCAAGGATGGTGCGAATGGGGTGGTCGGGGCTGGCGAACTGGATATTGGTTCGCAACGCGCGATAGGCCTCCGCCGCCGCACTGCGCGGGTCACTATGGGCGACTAGCAGCCCACCCCCGCTCGGTTGCTCTGTTTTACTTGCCACTGCTGCTCCTTATCTTGGTGGTTCGGCAGGGCGAACGCAATCCGCCCCTACACCATCAACTCAAAACTCAAAACTCAAAACTAAGTTTTCGGTATCGCCCCCAGCGTAGCGAGGCCAAGGTAGCGTTCCACGTCTTCGCCGCTCTTCAGGGTGTCGTCGAGCAGGGCGAGGCCAATTGCCAGCAGCACCCCCAGCACGAGGCCGAGGGCGGCTCCGGCGGCGGTGTTAATCGTCTTGCTTGGTTTATAGGGTCGGCTAGGTAGAGGGGCGCGTTCTACCTTCTGCAAGGTGATGCGCGGTAGGCCGCCGCTCTGCACGTTGCTGTTCATCTGGTCTACGAAACCATCGCCGATTGCGTCGGCAAGAAATTGGGCAGTGGCCGCGTCCTTGTGGTCCACCGACACGTACAGGGTGCGCTCGTCCGGCTTGGCCTGCACGTTCATCGCCACACGCAGGTCGTCGGGTGGCATCTCCATCTGCGCGGTGTTGATGACCTGCTGCAAGAAGTCGCGGCTGGTGATTAGCGCGGGGTAGCCCTTTAGCTCCTCGCCCGCGTTCACATCGCCCCGATTGCTGGTCGCTTGGATGCGAACCTGCGATTGGTACATCGGGGTTTGCAGCAAGGTCAGGGCATAGGCGGTGCCCGCCGCCACCGCCGTGGTCAGCACGATGACCCACCAGTATTTACGCAGCGCGGCGACGTAATCGCGCAACTGTAGTTGACTCATGCACCCTCACCTTGCGAAAACTTGTCCCCATCCAGTTGGGGGTCAACCCCCAAAACCCCGCGAGTTTTCCTCATGCTACTATCAAAATCCAAAATCTAAAATCCAAAATCAGGGGGTTCGCCCGCGCGGGGGCAGGGTGCCAATCACCGGCAGGCTAGTGACCCGCTGGGCATCGCCCACATCGCGCACGCGGTCATCGAGATATTCGAGCAGGAAGACGAGGGCCAGCCCCGCGATTAGCCCTAGCAGAGCGATGATTATCCCCGTGGTCAGCTTCTTGCTGGCGTTCGATTTGGCCTCAGATGGGTCCTTGGGGTAGTCTATAATCGCAAAGCCGACATCATCATGTATATCACCAGCGGGGAAGAAGCCGCCACCTTTGCTCACCAACGTATCTGCCGCCGCGTTCGCCACCGCAACGGATATGGCGGGGTCGTCGGTGTTCACGTCGAGGGTCATGATGCGGTGGATGCGGCTGGCTCCCACGAGACCATATACGAGGTCGCCACTGCTGAAAGCCCTCTTGAGATACTTATCGCTGCCTGACTTGTAGGTATCGGTCAAGGTCTGGGCCACCGCATCGGCGAACACGCGGCCCTTCACCACCTCGTCGTAATCGTCCACCAGATACTCGGACGAAATATTGCGATAGTAGCTGTCGTAGCTGTACACGCTGGTGGGGCTGATACCGGCGATGATTTCGCTAGGGGCGGGCAATTGGCGCACCACCAGTTTGACCTGCGCGTTGTAGATGTTGCCGCCCGCCTTCCACTGGTATGCGCCGTAGGCGGCGGCGAGGGCGAACACGAGGGCCGCCACCCACCAGCGGCGCACGATAATGCTCCAATAGTGCCTTATCTCCAAGCTGCAACTCCCTCCGCCTCAATATCCTATCATGCTGCTGCCGGTCGCCTCGCCCACGCGGGTGCGGGCATAGTCTACCATATGGGGCGCGGGTTTGACAAGGCGGATTGTGGGCCGCGCTTATGGTATAATGGCGCATGGACAGTTCAAACGTTGACCAGAGAGGCACAATCGCGCAATGACGCTACGCTTGCTGAGGCTGGCGCGGGTGCTGATTTCGTGGCTGCCCACATGGCTCGGTTACGCGCTGGCGGGGTTGCTGGGCAACGCCTCGTATCGCTGGGCAAAGACCTCGCGGCGGGCGTGTGAGGCGAATATGCGCCATGTGCTTGGCCCGAACGTTAGCCCGCGACGGCTACGCCGCATGGTGAAGGCGGTGTTCCGCAACAATGTGATGAACTACTACGAACTCGCCCGCCTACCCCGTCTGCCGCTGGACGAGATTATGAGCAAAGCCCACATCAACGAGCAGCAGTGGGAGGCGATTATCGGGCCGGTGCGACAGGGCAAAGGGGTGATTATCGCCTCCGCCCACTTCGGTTCGTTCGAGATGGTCAGCCAGACGCTGATCGCTAAGTCGCTGGAAGTCACCTTCCTGATTGCCCACTTTCGGCCCAAGGTGGTGTCCGAGTTCGTCTCCGGGCTGCGTTCCGCGCAGGGGCTACGGCTGATGGAGACGGGGGCGAAGGAGCTACTCGCCGCCGCCCGCGACCTGAAGGCGGGGCGCATCATCGGCATCCTCGCCGACCGCAACGTGGAGCAGAACGGGGTGGAGTTGCCCTTCTTTGGCGACATCGCGGTCATCCCCACCGGCCCCGCACGCCTCGCCTTGCAGACGGGGGCGATAATCGTCCCCTGCTTCTGCGTCC
>JBBSEE010000535.1:0-2828 GCA_038239995.1 Chloroflexia bacterium
GGGGGCGGGGTTGGCCTTGTGCCTACTCAAGCCGCAGATGCTGCCCCTGTTCCTGCTCTACCTGCTTTATCGGCGCAAGTGGCGGGCAATGGCAGGGTTTGCTGCCGCCTGCGCTGCTACCTATCTTGGCTCGGCGATCGTCTCTGGCTGGGGCTGGCCTGCTGATTTCCTCAGCATCCTCATATGGGCAGGGCAACAGGACGGACACTATGGTTTCTACCCCGACGTAATGTACAACTGGCGCGGTTTGCTGACCCGATTTGGCTGGGACAATATAGTGCTGCTGCTCGTCCTCAGTGGGCTGACGGTCGCTGCTTTGCTATACTGCTGGTGGCGGGGTAAAGTGGGCGAGGATGGGGTGCGGATGGGTAGACTGGAGCTAGAGTTGGCGGCGACTACGCTGGCGGCGGCGTTGACCAGCTTCCACCTCTACCCCCACGACCTCACTATCCTAATCTTCGCGGGGGCGGCGCTGCTGGGCTGGGCGGCAGCTCATGCTTGGCCGCCCCCGCTCACCCTGTTGTTGGGCGCGATGCTCATCCTCTGCTTCATCCTCATCGAACAGATACCCACCGATGCGATAATCATCGGGGTGATGGGGGTGGGGTTTGCGGCTTGTGTCTACCTACTGCAAAGGCCGCCCCCTGCGCCTCCCATTGCAGTAGCATCCGCCTGAAAGGAGAGCCGCCGATGCGAGCAAGGATACTCCTCTACTTGCTACTGGCGAGTGGTGCCGTGCTGGCATATAGCTCGGTTCGCCAAATCGGTTGGCAAGACCTCGACGTTCACGCCATTACCCACGATTTCATTGGGATCCGAATGTGTGGCGCGATGGTAACGCAAGGCTATAGGGCCGCTGACCAACTATATGACTTCAACCTGCAAACGCAGGTCGAGGGGCCGCTGATGTGGCCGCTTAGTTGGGATGGCGGGCCGCTACCGTGCGACTATCCTCCTTATACCGCGCTACTCGGCGCGGCCCTTGCCCCCCTTTCCGCAGGGGTGAGCTTTCTGATTTGGGATGCCGCTAATCTGCTCGCCCTGCTGCTAGCACTGGTGCTGCTATCTCCGATGTTGCCACCCCCCCACCGCCATTGGCTATGGCTAGGGGCGTTGGCCTTCCTGCCGGTCTACAATTGTTTCATCGAAGGCCAAGCCTCCCCCACCATGCTGCTAGGTATAGTCATCCTCTGGCGCGGCTTGCGGCAAGGCGGCGGCGCCAACTGGTGGGCGGGGCTGGGCTTGGGCCTGCTGCTGCTCAAGCCGCAATTCCTACCCATCTTTCTCCTCTATCTGCTCTATAAGCGTAACTGGCGGGCATGGGGCGGGTTTAGCTTGACCGCAGCGACGGCCTATCTCATTGCCACCGCCCTGTCCGGCTTCGGTTGGCCGTTCCCCTACCTCAAGTTGCTCTCTTTCTTTGCCGCCCAGCGGGGGGGGCGATTTGGCTTCGACCCTGCGGCGATGTTCAACTGGCGCGGCTTGCTAGCCCGCCTCGAACTGGATACCACTCTCTTGTTCCCATTGGTCATTCTGCTCACCGCGCTCGCCCTTGTCTATGCGTGGTGGCGCAGCGACCAGCAAAATGACCAGCGCGGGGCCAATCCCGCTAGGGTGCAAGGTGAGGATGTCGCGGTCGAATTGTTCCCCCCCTATACGCTCGAACTTCAACTAGCCGCCACCACCATTGGCGCGTTGCTGGTAAGTTATCATCTCTACAATCATGACCTGACCATGTTGCTATTCAGCGGGGCAGCGATGCTGGGGTGGGCGGCGCGACACGGCTGGCCTGCTTGGATGACCGCCCTGCTGCTGGCCGCCCTGTTTGCTGCACTGGGGGTACGTAACCCGCCGCCCTTCAACTTGCTCATCCTGCTAGTTTTGATTGCCGCCTTTGTGGTGCTGCTGTATCTGCTGCTCCAACCCGCCCTTATGCGCCCCGCCGTGAGGAAAATGATGACTTGATTTGGTATAATTGACCCCAACCCAGACGAAAGGATGCCCCTTGAACAATCACCCACCCGTTGATGACCGCCTACTGACCGAAGTCGCCCTCAGCGGCGATGAGTACGACCTGCTGGTCGAGAAGCTGGGCCGCGCTCCCACCCTCGTCGAACTGGGGATGACTGGGGCGATGTGGAGCGAGCATTGCGGCTACAAGTCGAGCAAGCCGCTGCTCAAGCTATTCCCTACCAGCGGGTCGCGCGTGCTGCAAGGGCCGGGCGAGAACGCCGGGGTGGTAGATATTGGCGACGGACTGTGCGTGGTGTTCAAGATCGAGTCGCACAATCACCCCAGCGCGGTGGAACCCTATCAGGGGGCAGCGACCGGGGTGGGCGGCATCGTGCGCGACATCTTTACTATGGGGGCGCGACCGATTGCCTTGCTCAACTCGCTGCGCTTCGGCCCGCCAGAGCATCCCCGCACCTCCTACCTCGTGGGCGGGGTGGTGGCGGGGATTGGCGGGTACGGCAACTGCCTCGGTATCCCTACGGTGGCGGGCGAGGTCTATTACGCGGCACCTTACGCCGACAACCCCCTCGTCAACGCGATGTGCGCGGGGGTGGCGCGGCATGAAGAGATTATCAAGGCCACTGCGGGCGGGACGGGCAACCTGCTGATGCTGGTGGGGGCGGACACGGGGCGGGACGGCATCCATGGAGCGACCTTCGCCAGCGATGTACTGGATGAGCGTAGCGAGGAGCGACGACCGGCGGTGCAGGTGGGCAACCCCTTCCTAGAAAAGCTGCTGATGGAAGCCTGCCTCGAACTGGCCCGCACCGACTGGATTGTGGGAATGCAGGACCTCGGCGCGGCGGGGCTGACCA
>JBBSEE010000536.1:0-2812 GCA_038239995.1 Chloroflexia bacterium
AGGGGCTGGGGGTGGGTGTGGGGAACAGGTGAACATAGGAGCAAAATGATGAGTGAGATAACCAAACCGGCCAAGGCGCAGTTGGTGGATGAGACCAAGCGCAATGAGCGCGATGATATAGTCGTGCTGCCCGCTGCGGACGCGACCGAGGTGGTGGATGCGGGTGCGGTCGCGCCGCCGCGCACCATCGCCGACCGCTTCGGGGTGCTAATCGCCCTGCTGTCCATCTATGTGATTTGGGGTTCGACCTATTTTGCGATACGCATCGCGGTTGCGCCGGGGGGTTGGCCGCCCTATCTGATGGCGGGCACGCGCTTCATCATCGCCGGGGTGGTGCTATTCGTGGCGATGCGGCTGCGCGGCGCACCCAACCCCACCCGCGCTCAGTGGCTGGGGGCGACTGCGGTGGGCGGCTTCCTGCTGCTGGGCGGCAACGGCGGCGTGACCTTCGCCGAACAGTATGTCGCCTCTGGCCTCGCCTCGCTGGCGGTTGCCACTGTGCCGCTGTGGGCGGCCTTGTTCGCGGGGCTATGGGGACATTGGCCGAACCGCCGCGAGTGGATTGGTCTCGGCATCGGCTTCGTCGGCATCGTGCTGCTCAACACCAACAAGGATATGCAGGCCAACCCGCTAGGGGCAATCGTACTGATTATCGCCCCGATGTCGTGGGCGTTCGGCACGGTGCTTAGTCGCCGTGTGCCCTTGCCCAAAGGGTTGATGACCAGTGCGGTGGAGATGCTGGGCGGTGGGGTGTTGCTCACCCTCGCGGGCCTCGTCTTCGGCGAACACTTCAACGCGATCCCCAACCCCGATGCGCTGTGGGCATGGGCATACCTGATTGGCTTCGGCTCACTAGTCGGCTTCACCGCCTACGATTATCTGCTCCGCCGCGTCCGTCCCGCGCTGGCGACCAGCTACGCCTACGTCAATCCCCCCGTCGCGGTGCTGCTGGGGATGCTGTTCCTCAGCGAACCGTTCACCCTCAACGGCCTGTTTGCGATGCTGATTATCCTCAGCGGAGTGGTACTGATTATGCTGGGGCAGCGGCCTAAGCAGGCTAATCTACAACCTGATTGACAGCAACGGGGCGGCTGCGTATAATCCTTGGTGAAAGGATACGCGCATGAGCCAGCTATTTGCCCCTACCCATACCCCTAGCCGCAACGGCCAGCACGCTGCGCCGTTCGATTACACCCCCGTGTTGGACGCGCTATTCTACGCCGACATCTTTGACTATCCCCTCACCCTTGCCGAGGTGCATCGCTACGCCACCGCCACGGCGGATGAGGCGCAGATTAGCGCGATGTTGGACGCGGCCATCGTAGCCGGGGAAGTCGCGCAGGCAGGCAGCTACTACTTCCTCAGCGGGCGCGATTACCTCGTGGATGTGCGCGGCAAGCGGGCGCAACTGTGCGAACCGAAATGGGCCGCCGCCCGCCGCCATTGCCACGCCGTGGCGGCCCTCCCCTTCGTCCGCGCCATTATGGTCACAGGTTCGCTGGCGATGAGCAACGGGGACGAGTATGCCGACATTGACCTGCTGATTGTGGCGCGGCGGGGGCGGGTATGGCTGTGTCGCGCCCTCTGCGGCCTGTATGCCCGCTTCTTCAGCAATCACGAAAACCACCTGTGTATCAACTATCTCATCGGCGATGACGCGCTTAGTTTCGAGCGGCGTACCATGTTCACCGCCCACGAGTTCAGCCAGATGATACCAATGTATGGGGCGAAACTGTACCACGCGATGCACCACCACAACGCATGGGTGGCTGAATACCTGCCTAATACCACCCCCCGTTCCTCTATCGAAGCCGCGCGGCTGGACCAACGTCGCTCCCCCCTGAAGCGGCTGGCCGAAGCCGTCCTGCGCGAGCCGCTGGGGGCGATGCTGGAGCGGCGCGAACGGCAACGCAAGCTCGGCTCACTCGCCCGCCGCCACGAGACTGGCCTCGACGCAGCCTACACCGCCAATACCTTCAAGATGCACCCGGTATCGCGCGATGCGGCGGTGATGTATGGCTACAACCTGCGCCGTCGCGCCCACCTTGCCGACCGCGCGGGGGATAGATTGACCAGCACCAATGCCCAGCGTGACCGCTAGGGATGACCAGCCAGCAGATTTATAACTGCTTTCACCATCAACTGGCCGCGAGGGAGGTAATTGTCTACCGGCAAGCCGCCAATCGCCAGTTGCGCCCCCGTCGCACATACAGAGGCGGTCAATGTCGCTAGACGCAGCCGAAGCGCAGAGCCAGCCCCGATTGCGCCCGCCCCGGCGGGTCAATCGCCTGCTGCTGCTCATCCTTGCGGTCAGCGCGGTTCACGCGATGGCCTATGCCCTGCTCATCCCTGCGTGGCAGTGCCTCGACGAACCGACCCATTACGAATACTTGCAACTGCTGGATAGCAAGGGCTGGCCGCTAACCGCCAATAGCGTCTCCCTCGACCTCGAACATAATATCTTGCTCAGTATGTGGCAAGAGAACTATTGGCAGCGGATGCACACCTTGTCGTGGTATCAGCCTGCCACCGCCGCCGATGTGCCGCCCAGCTTCCACGATGTGCCCCCCCTAAACGAGGCTAGCACCCAGATAGGGGATGAGCCGCCCGTCTACTACGCCCTGCTCACCCCGCTGAACCGCCTCTTGCAGGCGGCAGGCGCGGATATGCCCACCCAACTGCGCTGGTTGCGGCTCGGCTCGGCGATGTTCCCGGTCCTCACCGTGCTATTTGCCTACCTTGCGATGCGCGAATTGCTGCCGCCGCCCCCTAACATCCCTAACTCAAACCTCAAACCTCAAACCTCAAACCT
>JBBSEE010000537.1:0-2812 GCA_038239995.1 Chloroflexia bacterium
ACGATGCGGGGGAAGCGCAGGGCGTAGCCACTCTTGTGGCGGGGGCTGGGCTGCACGCGGTCGAAGGCCACCTCGATGATAATCTGCGGCTCGACGATATGCACCTTGCCATTGCCGTGGGTGGTAATGGTGTGGGCCTTGAACCACTCGGTCAGTTCGGCAATCTCCGCATCGGTGAGGCCGGAATAGGCTTTACCCACGTTGAGCAACTGGTCGCCGCTGCGGACCGCGAAGGTGTAGTCGCTAAGGACGGTGTGCCGTCGCCCGTTACCCCACTCCACCGCGGTGACTACCACATCGAGGGTGGCAAGGGCCTTCTTCACCTTCAGCCACGTCTTGCCCCGCTTGCCGGGGGTGTAGGGTGCGGACGGCATCTTCACCATCAGCCCCTCGTTGCCCCGTTCGCGGGCGGCCACGAAGTAGCGGTCAAGCATCTCGGCTTGTTCGCCTAGCTGGTCGCGCGGCACGTCGTACAGCACGCCGGGCATCATCTGCCCCCCCGCCCCCGCTAGCAGCATATCCAATCGCGCCCGCCGCTCACGGTGGGGGGCATCCAGTAGCACCTCCCCATCGTGGTAGAGCAGGTCGAAGCAGGCGTAGATGACCGGCACACTGGCAAGCAACTGCTCCGCCACCTGCTTGCGCCCCAGCCGCTTCTGCAACTCGCTGAAGGGCAGGAACACGCCATTGACGTAACCCACAATCTCGCCATCAATGATGAAGTCGCCCCCGATTGGGGCAAGGGCGGCGACCACTTCGGGGAAGCGATGGGTCACGGTGTCCAATGTGCGCGAATATAGCTCCACCCGCCCACCCTGTTTGTGTGCCTGCGCCCGCACCCCGTCGTACTTGTCCTCGATGAACACGCTCGGCTCCGCCTCTTTCAGCACATCGCTGGGCTTCTCCACCGGCGAAGCTAGCATGAACTTGATGGGGTGGAACAGGCTCATCCGCGCGGTGTGCAGTTGGCCGTAGCGGGCCAGCAAGGCCACCTCGCCGACATCGCCGCGCAGCATATTGGCGTACTGCACCTGCGCGGTCTTCACCCCCGCAAGGCGGGCAATCGCCTCCTCGACGAGGCTCTCCTTCAGGCCGGTGCGTAGCTCGCCGGTGATAATCTTGAGCAGATATTTAGCCTCTAGCGGGGTGGCACGGGCCAGCATTTCGCGCAGCAGGGCGGCTTTCTTCGCTGGCCCACCCTTGCCCGACGTGTGCGCGATTTGCTCATAAGTCACCATCACCTTGGCTAGAGTGAGCGGCTCCCGCTTGTCCCCGCTCCCCATCTGGGGGAGCGGCGGATGCGCGGCCATCACCGCGGCAGCGGCATCGCCCACATCGCCCAGTTGCACCATCAGGTCGCCTAGCCGCTGGGGGTCTACGGCGGTCAACTCCATCAAGGCCGCGATAATCGCGCTGTAGCCCACCTGCAAGGTGCGCTCGTCGGACAGGGGGAAGGGGTCGCCGCTGAGGAAGCGGCAGGTAAGGGGTAGGTCGGCATCGCTGAGTTCGCGCAGGTAGTCGGCCAGTATCGCGGTCTTGGCTAGCCGCTTGGTGGTCGCGCCCACCGCCTCGGCAGTGGCGGCAAAGATGGCAAAGCTGCTGCTGGTCGGTTCGCTCATGCCCTTATCGTAGCATAACAGGGGGGGATTGGCAACCGTATCCTCGGCCAGCCGCGCCACTGCTGCCGCCAAATCGCGCATATCGGCAATCTCGGCATCGGGCACCGTGCCGGGGCTGGCGTTGCGTCCGCTGGCTGCCTGCCCGTCGGGGTGATACCAGATGGTGCGGAGACCAGCCGCCTGCGCCCCCGCCACGTCGTAGCGCAGGCTGTCGCCGATGTGCGCGACGGTGGCGGGGGTGATGCGCGGGTCGGCCTGCTGCAAGGCGGCCACGGCGGTCAGGTAGATGCGGGGGTCGGACTTGTAGTAGCCGCTCTCCGCCGAGGTGATGATGGCACGAAAGTAGCGGCCCAGCCCCAGCTTGTCCAACGCCCAGCCCACAAAGGGGGCATAAGCCGCGCTGGACACCACCGCAATTGGCCGCGCCCCATCCACCGCTGCCAACGCCCCGGCCACGCCGGGGACAGGCTGCACATCGGCAAGGCAGGCCCGCATCAGGTTGGCAACCGCCTCCTCTATCAAGTCGGGCGGCACCCCCATCCCGAACTCGGCGTTCAATATCTGCGCCACCGCCGCCTCTGCGCTCACCTCTACCCCACTCTCCCGCGCCGCGGTTCGCAAGTCGGCGTAGCGGGCATCGGCCTCATCCAGCCACGCCGCCGCGTCCGCACCAGCCAGCAGGTTGCGGGCGCAACGGTCGGGGGCCACCTCAGCCACATAGCGCAGCGCGGCGCGAGCAAGTTGATGCACCTCAAGCTCGAACCATGTGTCGCAGCGCACGAGGGTGTTATGGAAGTCTATGGTCAGGGCGGTAATAGGTATGATTCAGCCCTCCTCCGTAATGTATGGCAACGCCACCGCCGCCACCTGCTGGCGGGCCGGGTCGCTGCGCCAAGTCTCCAGCAGAGCGCGGACGCGAGCGGGGTCGGCTTTGGCAAGGTTACGCAGTGGCAGCACGGTCGCCCGCCACACGAAGCGGCGGGGGTCGGCGGCCAGCACGGTAAGGAGGTGCAAACCGACATCTAGCTGCTTCTTCGCCATCCCCGCACTGAACACCATCGCCAAGTTCCAGCGGGTCGCCTCGCGGTCGTCGGTTGCCAGCCAGTGTTGCAAGCGAGCGACCGTCGCTTCGGGGTAGCGACTAATCAGGCACGCGCCAATCGCAAAGGGGCCGAGGTTCTTCCGCACATACT
>JBBSEE010000538.1:0-2805 GCA_038239995.1 Chloroflexia bacterium
CACCCGCACTTTGGCATTTACCCCGTGTTAGGAGTGTTATTGCGAGTCTAAGAGGTGGGCGGGGGGGGGGTATTGGGGGTCGCAATGGGGGGGGGGGACGCGCTGCACCACCGCTTCGAGTATCTCGCGGGTGCCAATCCCCTCTTTGGCCGAGGCGAGGATAATCTGGTCGCGGGGCAGGCCAATCACCCGCTCAATCTCCTCGGCCACCATCTCCACTTGTGCGCCGGGCAGGTCAATCTTGTTGATGACCGGGATAATCGTAAGGTCGGCTTCCAGCGCGAGGTAGACGTTGGCGAGGGTCTGCGCTTCGATACCCTGCGAGGCATCCACCACCAATATCGCCCCTTCGCAGGCGGCCAGCGAACGGCTGACCTCGTAGGTGAAGTCCACATGGCCGGGGGTGTCAATCAGGTTCAGTTCGTAGCTATGCTCATTGGCGGCGGTATAAGCCATCCGCACCGACCGCGCCTTAATTGTAATCCCCTTCTCGCGCTCCAGCGGCATACTGTCCAGCATCTGCTCGACCATCTGCCGCTGGCTGACCGTGCCGGTATATTCCAGCAGCCGGTCGGCGAGGGTGGACTTACCATGGTCAATGTGGGCGATGATGCAAAAGTTCCGGATTTGCGACTGCTCGGCCAATGTGTCTGCTTCCTTGCTGGTTATTCCCCGCGTGTGGGGGTGAGGATGAGGGTCTACCCCTTCTAATGCACCGTTAGTATAAGGTGGGGGCGGGGGTTTGTCAAGCAATCGGCAGGCACGCATCTTGATAGTAGGGCGGGCCGCCGCCCGCCCCTACATCATCCCTACTTATCACTCTACACCAACTCAAACCTCATCGCTACGGTGTAGTCACGCCCTTGTAGACGATTTGGCACATCTGGTCGCGCTGCACGTTGTTGTTGGGTAGGAAGGTACCGTTGGGGTAGCCGTTGACCACCCCCTTGTAGTGGGCGGTTTCGATGTACAAGTAGAAGACGTTAGAGGGTGGCACGTCGGAGTAGGTTTGGCCGCCACCGATGGGGGTGACTAGCGCGTAGTGGGCGGCGGAGACCACCAGCTTGGTAATCTGCCCGCGCGTAATCGGGTTGTTGGGCAGATAGCAAGGATAGGTGACGTGGTAGTTGCTGCAAGTGACAGGGTCGTAGCCATTGAGGATGCCCGCATGGAAGCCTGCCTCGATGAAGGTGTAGGCATAATAGGCGGGCGGCACGTCGGTGAAGTCGGGCGTATTCGGCGTATATGGGGCGATACCGAAGCCTAGCACCACCACCTTAGCGAACTGTCCGCGCGTGGAGATGCCGTTGGGCGCAAAGTGGGTGGGGTCAATGCCGTTGACTACCCCGCGACAGTACAGGTAGTGGATTGCGCCATAGAACAGATTGCCGTTTATATCCACGAACGGATTGGGGCAATCGGTCGGGGTGGGTGTGTTGGTCATGGTCGGGTTGTTGGTTGGTGTGTTGGTCGGCGTATCGGTAGATGTGCTGGTTGGCGTGTTGGTTGGGGTTGCGGTGTTGACCGGCGTGTTAGTGGGCGTATTGGTGGGTAGCGGCGTGTTGGTCGGCGTATGTGTCGGCGTGTTAGTTGGCGTTGCGGTGTTGACCGGCGTGTTGGTGGGTGTGTTGGTGCGCGTGGACGTATTGGTGGGCGTGTTGGTACGGGTGGGCGTGTTGGTCGGCGTGCTGGTCGGAGTCGGGGTGGGGTTGCCTACGCTGCCGTTGTTGGGGCTAATCAAGAAGTAGTCGAAGTCGGCGGTAACAGGCGGGGCAGGGGCGTTGCCGGTGTCGGCGTAGAGGCCCGCTTGGGTAAGGCCGAGATAGAAGCTCTGGGTTACAGGCATGGTGGTCCAACTGATGTTGTCGTAGCTGTACGATGCGGTGTACACGCTGCTGAGGTTGGGCTGCTGCGCCCCCTTCGCCAGTTGCAGGTAGACTACGGGGTGGATGGTGGGGTTGTCAGGTATCAGCACTGGGTTGGTGAGGGTGCCGGTATAGGTTGCGCTGAACAGCAGGTAGTTGCCGCCGCTATACACCCGCGCGAAGCTGATGTTGGTGGCGGCATCTTGATAGGCGGCGAGGCCCGCTTGCTGGTAGTTGGCGGTGGGGGTGAAGGCCAGCGAGGTGGTAATCGTCCATGCCGCCGCGTCGCCCCCTAGCGGCCATTGCCCGAAGAAGTTGGGGGCGAACCCCAGCGTGCCGCTAGTCGAAGTGGTGACGTGCAGGTAGCCGTTGGACAGGCTATAGTTGGCGGGCTGGTTGTTGGTGATGTACCAGTGGTCGCCGAGGGTGGGGAAGCCGAACTGGTCGCTGCGGGTGTTGCCGGGGGCGAAGGCGAACACCCGGCCAGTGGTCGAGGGCACGAACATCTTGCCCTCACCGAAGGCAGTGCCGCCATAGATGGTGTTGTAGCCGAGGGTGGTGTTGGTCACTACTTTGGCGGTGTATAGCAGGCTGCCGTCGCTGGCATCGCGCAGTTGCGCCTCCCATGCGCTGCTGTTCTCAATCACCCCGCCCTCACCCGCGACCGGGGCTAGCACCATCCCGGCGGTGCGCGGGCAGGAAGAGGGCTGCTGGTCGGGTTCGCAGCCATCCAGCCCCGTGCCGCGATAGAAATCCAGCGCGGTAGCCTTGCGCCATGTGAAGTTGGTGTAAGTGGGGGGGTTGACCGCCCCGATAGTGCCGCCCACGTTCACGCTGTTCAGCACCGTCTTCGGCCCCGCCACGTATAGGTTGCCATTGTAGAAGGCGGGGCTGCTCAGGTCGCCGTAGCCGCATTGGGGGCAACCATTGGGGCTGGCGA
>JBBSEE010000539.1:0-2795 GCA_038239995.1 Chloroflexia bacterium
ACTCGACGATAACCCTGTTCGCCGTAATCATGATGCTAGTGGTGGGGCTAAATCAGCCCAGCGTCAGTGCCCAGCACGAGGCGGGGGATGGGGTCAATGGCATTGCCGCTGCGGCTGCACCGGAGACGGTCAAGCCGCTCGATTTTGCCCACCTCGACCTCACCGACACGCAAATCCTGATGCACTCCAATGGATGGATTGCCACCTATGAGCGAGCCATCGGGCGCACCGTCCATACCCCCCCCCATCCCCAGAACGGCGCAGTTGGCAATACCGTCGCCGACCAGCCCCACAACCCCAACCTGCTGCCGGTGTTCGGCGCAGATGGACCGATGAACCCCGATACCACCAATACCGGCCAAGCCGAGACCAGCATTGCGATTAAGCCGACCAATGGGCAGGTGTTGCTCGGCTCCTCCAACGACCTCGTGGCGGGCGGCACTTTCTGTGTGGAGAGCTATCGCAGCATCAACGGGGGCGCGGCTTGGACCGAGCAATGCCCCCCCAGCGGGGTAAACAGCTACGACCCCTCGATGGCCTTCGCCCCCGACGGTAGTTATGCCTACCACACGGGTGAGGTGGGGGGCAACACCAACCTGTTCTGGAACTCCACCAACGACGGCACTACTTGGGTGCAGCAGTCCGGCATCAATGACCCTGCCTACGCCAACGACCGCGAATACCTATGGATAGACCGCACCGGCGGGCCACGCAACGGCACCCTCTACTTCACGTGGACCGGCTTCGATGCGGGTAGCACCGGCTCCACCGACAACATTGTGGTGCGTCACTCGACCAACAATGGTGCGACATGGAGCAGCACCGGGGTCGCCATCGCCAACAACTATCCCAGCACCGGGCGGCTAGAGCAATACGCCTCGCTGGCCCCCTTGCCCAGCGGCCATGCGGTGATGATGTGGATAGATGACGGCTCGTTCAACTTCGGCAGCGGCGACCAGAAGATGCGGTGGGCACGCAGCACCGACGGCGGGGCTACATGGCCCACTAATGGCACGATTGCCACCATCCCCAACAACCAAGCCATCGGCTTCAACACTACGCTGCCGAATAAGACTTTCCGCACCAGTGCCGCCGCTAATATTGCTGCCGACCCGGTAACTGGCAAGCTGTATGCAGTCTGGGCGCAGTATCGCGTGGCGGGGGGCAGTCGCGCGGGTATTTATCTGGCGACTTCGACCAACGAGGGTACTACTTGGAGTGCGCCCGTGGTAGTCAGCCCCAGCACCACGCAGGACCAGTTCATGCCCTGGGTCAGTGTCTCGAACGGGCAAGCGCATATCACTTGGGGCGACAGCCGTAACGATGCGGGCAACGCAAACTACGATTGGTACTACGCGGATACCCTCAATGGCACTACCTTCGAGGGGCCGGTGCGCCTGAGCAGTGCCAGTTCGTCCGGCACCTACGCGCCCGGCTTCCAGCCCGCCGTCGGCGACTACTCGGCGAATTATGCTATCAACAACAAGGTGTGCGCCAGTTGGAGCGACAACCGCAATCGTGCTACCCGCAACGTGGATGCCTACTTCAAATGCGGCAGCTACAGCTTTGCCACCCCCACGCCGACTTGGACACCATTCGGTTGCCCCGACCCCTTTGTGGACGTTAGCGGTAACACCTTCTACTTCGCCATCCACACCCTCTACTGCGCTGGCACGGTCAGTGGCACCGACCCCACCCACTTCAGCCCCAGTGCTTCGTCCACGCGGGCGCAGTTCAGCAAGGTAGTGGTCAAGGGCTTCGGCATCGCCTCGTACACCCCTAGCGTACCCGACTTCTCCGATGTGCCACCCAGCTACTTCGCTTTTGGTTATATCGAGGCGGGCTTCCACGCAGGCATCCTCGGCGGGTTCACTCAAGCGCAATGCACCGGCTATGGCGCGGCCTACCCTTGCTATGTCCCCAACCTCGCCATCACCCGCGGCCAAGTTACCAAGCTGGTGGTTCGCGCGGCCAACTATGCGCTCATCACGCCCGTAGGCGGGGGGCAAACCTACTCCGACGTGCCACCCTCAAACGTGTTCTACCTCTATGTGGAGACTGCCCACTACAAGAACGTGGTCAACGGCTACCCCGACGGCACCTTCAAGCCCAACAACAACGTGCAGCGCGACCAGATGTGCCAAATCGTGTACAAAGGGGTAACTACTCCATAGGCATAAGACATACAGCACGAAACATGAGCAAGGGCGCATCCCCAAACAGGATGCGCCCTAAAATCTAAAATCTGCAATCCCCCTAGTGGTCGTCCTTCTCCGAGGAGTGGCCGGGGAAGATGCTGGCCGAGGGGTCAATGTAGTTCTTCGCTACGCAGACAGCTACCGCCGCTTGCGCGTAGGCAGTGGCAATCAGGTTGAGCTTGATTTCCGAACCGGCGATGTCGCCCGCGGCGTACACCCCCGGCATACTGGTCTCCATCCGCTCGTTGACCTTGATGCTGCGCTTCTCTAGCTCCAGCCCCCACTCCTTAATCGGGCCGAGGTCGGCCTTGAAGCCGAGGTTGAGCAGCACGAGGTCAACCGACAAGTGGGTCTCCTCTTTGGTGCGGTTGTCGAAGATGACCGCGCCGGTGACACCTTCACCGTCGCCCTTCACCTCTTTAAGCTCGTGGAAGAGGCGGATGTCTAGTTCGCCCCCCTGCCGCGCCGCTTCGAGGGCGCGGACGCTGGTCTCGTGGGCGCGGAAGTGGTCACGGCGATGAATGAGGGCGATGCTGGCCGCCACATCCTTGAGGTTGAGTGCCCAGTCTGCCGCCGAGTCGCCGCCGCCGACGATGA
>JBBSEE010000540.1:0-2785 GCA_038239995.1 Chloroflexia bacterium
GATTATCTACACGGTTGCCAGCAAGCGAAAACTAAGCCGCCACTATCAAGGAGGGTCCTTACTTTGCTCGCGTCCACCGACCAGACTAAATTGTCTACCAACCTTGCTGCGGTCGTCCCCTTGCCATTTCCAACCGTGCCGATGAGCGAACCGGAGCTAATCGCTAGCTGCTTGCCCGAACCCAAGACCATCGCGGAAACGATGCTTAATCCTAGCATCGTCAGCGATTTGATACTCAAGAGCCTCTACTGCACCAACTATCTTAACGGCTACGATTTGGCGGCTCAGATACATCTGAGCTTTTATGGCATCCTCGACGGCATCGTGCAGGCACTGCGCCGCGAGGAGCTGGTAGAGATAAGCGGGGCCAATAGCCTCGGCGATTCAGGATATCAGTATTTGCTGACCAACAAGGGCATCGCCCGCGCTGAGGGGGCCTTGCGACGCTCTGGCTACATCGGCCCTGCTCCGGTGCCCCTAGCCAAATATATCGAGCTAGTTCTCACTCAGGCCCGTAACAAGCCAACTATCAACCGCACAACCGTGACCCAAGCGCTGCGCGGCATGATACTCACCCCCGATATGATTGACCAAGTGGGCGCGGTGGTAAACTCAGGCCGCTCCCTATTTCTCTTTGGTGCACCCGGTAATGGCAAGACTATGCTGGCGGAACGCATTGGTGCCATGCTGGGCAGTGCTATCGCTATCCCCTAGGCAATCGAGGCTGGTGGTCAAATTATCCAACTCTTTGACCTAAATATGCACCGCCCAGTGGCTACCGCCAATGGTAAGCAGACCCCTGCCGCCGACTTCAACGGCCTAGTCAACGCCAAGCACGCTGAATACGCCGACCGCCGCTGGGTTCAAGTCGAGCGTCCGGTGGTGATGGTTGGTGGCGAGCTAGTGATGGAGAGCCTCGACCTTCACTACCACGCGGACACTGGTTTCTACGAAGCACCCTTCCAGTTGAAGGCCAACAATGGGGTTTTCCTGATTGACGACTTTGGTCGTCAACAGATTAGTCCCCAGCAACTGCTCAACCGCTGGATTGTGCCACTTGAGAAATGGGTTGACTTCCTCACCCTCCACACTGGTAAGAAGCTACTGGTTCCCTTCGAGTTGTTCCTTGTCCTCTCCACCAACCTTGAGCCTGCGGACCTAGTTGACGAGGCTTTCTTGCGCCGCATTCGGAACAAGCTCAATGTACCGAACCCCACCCTCGAACAATTCTGCCAGATTTTTGCGGGCGAATGTGGTCGTCAAGGCGTGCCATTCGATGAGGTTGGCCTAAAGTATCTCATCAACGAACATTACATGAAGACCCATCGCCCCCCCCGCTCGGTCCACCCCCGCGACCTGCTGCGCCAACTCGTGGATTTCGCCCAATACCAAAACATCGCGCCCCAACTAACCCCGCACCTGATTGACCAAGCGGCCAGCACCTACTTCGGCCCGCTCAAAGCGGTCTGAGCCGGGGCGATGTTAGCCTCAACTGGTACTGGTAGAGGAGAGGGTACCGAAGATGACGTATGTCCCCTGAGCCGCCGCTGCCCATCGCAGTGTCGGCTTCTTTCGACCTTGGGTTGGTGGGTGTAGTTATGGTGGTAATACTCTTGTATACGGTTTGCGCGCTAAGATACCCCGCCAGCAGTAAGCGCATCTTGACCTCTTGTTATATACTGATGACATCGCCAGCAGAGACGATCGAGAGGAGCATCCGTGCTACTGACCATCACCTATACCCAGCCGCCCGCTACCGACCTCGGCTACCTGCTGCACAAGAACCCAGCGCGGGTGCAGAACTTCGACTTGGCCTTCGGCAAGGCCCATGTCTTCTACCCCGAAGCGGAAGCGATGCGCTGCACTGCTGCCCTGCTGCTCGATGTTGACCCAGTGGGGCTGGTGCGCGGGCGGCAAGGTCCCGCGGGCGAGGGTCAATTGCTGGCCCAGTATGTCAACGACCGCCCCTACGTCGCCTCCTCCTTCCTCAGCGTCACCCTTGCTAAAGTGTTCGGCTCCGCGCTGAATGGGCGCAGCCAGTCGCACCCCGAACTCGCCGCGGCTACTTTGCCCTTCCAAGCCACTCTCTCCGTGGTACCGTGTCGCGGCGGTGAGCAGATGCTCCGTCGCTTGTTTCAGCCGCTCGGCTATGCGGTGGAAGTGGTTCACCATCCCCTCGACGTGCAGTTCCCCGACTGGGGCGACAGTCCCTACTATACCGTCAGCCTGCAAGCCAATTGCCGCCTGCGCGATTTGCTTACCCACATCTATGTTCTCATCCCGGTGCTGGATGACGAGAAGCACTATTGGGTCAGTGAGGACGAGGTAGAGAAGCTACTGCGGCGGGGCGAGGGCTGGCTCGCCACCCACCCAGAGCGAGAGCTAATCACCAGCCGCTACCTGCGCCGCCGCCCCAACCTCGTGGAAGCTGCGCTGGCCCGCCTCAGCGAAGGGCAACCCGACCCTGCCGCCACCGCCGAGCAGCAAGATAGCGAGGAAGCGGCGGTCGAGGAGCGCATCAGCCTCAACCAACAGCGCAGCGGGGCGGTGATGGCCGCCTTGAAGGCCAGCGGGGCGAAGCGGGTACTAGACCTCGGCTGCGGCGAGGGGCGGCTAGTCAAGTTGCTGCTAGAGGACAAGAGCTTCAGCGAAATTACCGGCGTTGACGTGTCGTATCATGCCCTAGAGCGGGCGGCCAGCAAATTGCGGCTGGAACGGTTGCCCGCCAAGCAGCGGGAGCGGGTTCACTTGCTGCAAGGCTCACTCACCTACCGCGATGCCCGAC
>JBBSEE010000541.1:0-2777 GCA_038239995.1 Chloroflexia bacterium
ATAATCTTGGCAATCGCGGCGCGGCTGAGGGCATCATGCGGCTTGAAGCTGCCGTCGGGGTAGCCACCAATTGCCCCGTGCGCGTAGGCGGTCTCGATGAATTGGTACAGCACGTTGGATTGAGGTACATCGTTGAAGTGGGGGGTGGGGGGGTTGACCAGCGGCCAGCCGTCGAGCAGCACAATCATCTTGGCGAACTGCTCGCGGGTGGCGGGGGCGTTGGGTTGGAAGTAACCGCCGTTGCCATTGACGACCCCAGTGCAATACAGGTACTGAACCGCGCTATAGGCCCAGTAGTTGCTCGGCACATCGGGGAAGCTGAAGTTGCATACGCCGCCGGATGCGGCTGCCGTGCCTGCTTGGTTGAACCCCAGCAGGCTAATCGTGATTAGCGCAGTGAGCAGCACTGAGGCGAACCGCTGCGCTTTCATCTTGGGGTGGAACATCGCTATGCCTCCTAATCGTGATATAGTGGGTGGAAGATGGTCGGATGCGGTTGAGCAACCGCGCACGCCTCTCAACTGGCGCACTGCCATCTTACCCCTGCTCTGTTACACCCCAGTTAAGCGGCTGTAAAGTTGTGTAATGCTCAAGCAAAAAGCGTGTAAAATGGCATCGCTTGCCTAAAGGGTGAAAAATTGCTATAATTGCGCGGCTTTGCACCATCATCACCTTGACCTGTGTTATTGATAAGGGAGGAACTCACCAGCCATATGATGCTTCAATCTATCCTCGGCGACGCGCTCGCGCTGGGCAGCCATGCGTCCGCCGTATTCAAGCCTGTGGTGCTGGCTGTCACCAATGCCGTCACCAGTACGGTCGGCACTGCCACCAGTGTGGCGACCGGCACCATCGCCACCGCCACCAGCGTGACCACCAGCACGCTGGCGACCCCCACTCTCGCCCCGCTGACCGCCATCACCCCAGTGGAAGCGGCTACCGCCACCCCGATTGCCGCCGCGACGGGCGGGGGTGGCCTCAAGCTCAACCCCTTCGATTGGAACTGGATCACCGACTTTCCCAACCCCGCGCTGGGTATCTTCGGCTACCTGTTCGTGCTAATCTGCATCATCGTATTCGTCGCCGCGCTCTACTGCCTGCTGGTGCTGCGCCCCCGCTACCGCGACACCAATACCCTCAACTATCGGGTGATTGGCAAATACGCGCCCTGGTTCCTCACCGTCAGCGGCCTCGGCCTGTTCTTCACCATCCTGCGCCTGCCGCTCTTGACCCGCGCAATCAATGGGGTGGAAGCCCCGGCGCCCTTCGAGTTCGGGGGACAGCGTATCTGGTTCTACCTCATCCTCATCGCCCTGATTGGGGTGACAGTCTGGTTCTTCCGCTATTACCCCGCCAAGTACCGCGTGGACCTTGAGAACTGGAAGAAGCGGGCGGTAAAGCGGCAGTACGACCCTGCCACCATCCGGCGCACCGGCGCGACCGTCACCCCCGGCGGCAGCCCCACCGGGCTGAAGCGGCGCACCCGTCGCTAGCATCGCCGATAAGTTGGTAAATGAAAAAGCCGCAGATGGGATGTGCATCCCCCCTGCGGCTTTTGGTTATCGGTTGTTATCCTATCCTAAGTCTGTCGCTCCAGCTCTGCCAGTTTCGGTGACCTTGGTTCGGCTGCCGCTGGTTCGGTAGTCTCGACCTCACTCATGCCTAGCCTATGGTACAGCGCAGTCAGCGGCGCAGGCGACCACCAGTTGTAGCGGCCCATCAGCCGCATCGTGGCTGGCACTAGCAGCATCCGCACCAAAGTGGCATCCACCAATATCGCCAGACCGAGGCCAAGCCCAATCTCCTTGATGAACATCACCTCGCCGGTGACGAAGCTGCCAATTACTATTACCAGCAGCAACGCCGCGCTAGTGATAATCGCGCCGGTCTTCTGCACCCCCAACGCAACGGCGGCAGTGTTGTCGCCAGTGCGGTCGAAGTTCTCTTTGATGCGACTGAGCAGGAACACCTCATAGTCCATAGATAGCCCGAAGGCAATGGCGAAGATGAGGATGGGTTGGGTCGCGTCAATGCTGCCCAGTGGGGTGAAGCCGAACAGATTGGCGAGATTGCCGTCTTGGAAGACCCAGACCAATGCGCCGAAGCTGACCGACAGCGACAGAATGTTCAGGATAACCGCCTTGAGCGGGATGACCAGACTGCCCAGCATCAAGAACAGCAGCACGAAGATGACCACCACAATCAGGGCGAATATAAGCGGGGCGCGGCTAATCAGGTCGCCAAGCAGGTCGGTCAGCAGGGCGCTCTCGCCCCCAACCTGCACCTGCATCCCCGTTGGCGCAGGCAGGGCGCGGATGTCGCGCACCATGGTTTGGGCGGCAGACGAGTGGGGGTCGCTATCGTATAGCAGCTTTATCTGACTGTAGCTACCATTGGCGAAGCTGGCCGCTGCTTGTGCTGCCGCGGGGTTTTGGGTACGGTTAGCGTAGAAACTGACGTAAGCGGCTTTGTCTAGGCGCGAGTCGAGCGTTACCAGACTATCAACCCGCTTCACCCCCGGCATCGCCGCGAGGGTACGGGTATAATCGTATAGCTTGTTTAGGCTGTCCGCGCTGAGGGCATCGCCGTCGGTGTGTACCAGCAACTGTATCGGGGTGGTCTCGTTGCGCGGGAATTGCGAGGTGAGGATGTCGCTAACCACGCGGCTCTCATGGGTGGGGGGTAGGCTGCGGGCATCGGGGGTGGCAAGGTTGACGTGCAGGAAGGGCAGGCCGACCAATAGCATCGGCAGCAAGGTTGCCACCAGTACCACCACC
>JBBSEE010000542.1:0-2775 GCA_038239995.1 Chloroflexia bacterium
CTATTTGAGCATCATACCGGGGAGATAGATGGGATGAAGCTGGCGGTCTACCTCAGTAGGCTGGCGGCGGGTAGCCTCACCAATGCCGAGGTGTTCAACAGTAAGGGGCATGGTGCGCTCTGCCTCCGCCCCGCACCAAGCGGCGAGATGCCGCCGCTTGGTGCCGCTACTGGCCCGCGTCGGGCGATGATGGCGGGCAACTGGACGAACCTCTACTTCGCGGTGCCGCATGGGGCGATGATGATGACCGGCTGCTACGGCCTACTCCGCGCCTTCGCCTACCGCTATCCCGATGCGGCTGAGGCGATTGCGGCGCGGCTGGGCTAGTTGTGCGCGGCCTGATAATGAGCTTGGGCCGCATTCACCTCGTCCATGTGCTGCTCCGCCCACTTGCCTAGCTCCTCGATTGGCTCGACCAGCGTCTGGCCCAGCGCGGTGAGCGAGTATTCCACCACCGGCGGCACCACGGGATGCACCTTGCGCTCGACTAGCCCATCCTGTTCCAGCTTACGTAGGGTTTGGGTCAGCATCTTCTGGCTAATCGTGCCAATCTCCCGCTGTAGCTGCGAATACCGCTTGGTGCCACCTATCAGCACGAACAGGACGAACACGGTCCACTCGTCACCGATGAGCTTCAGCACTTGCTCCATGATGCACTCTTGGCGATTACCATTACCTTTTATCTGTCCATTGATCATGCTCTAAGTATATCACTTTTTCGCCGTACCCGCAAGGGGGTGGGTACGCACCGAAAAGTGTGTACCCCACTTTACAGTACGTACTTGCGGGTTGTCATGTGGATTTGTTATACTTGATGGGTAAGGACAATATTGGTTCAAAGAGGAGGCAAGAAAATGGCAACCGAAGTTAAGGCGGAGAGCAAGCAGCAGGTAGTCCCCGGCCCACGCAAGAAGCCACCTAAGCTGTTGATGAAGTTGATTATGAACCCGATGATGAAGTGGATGCTGCGCCCCGGCTCCAAGAGCAAGGCGGGACAGATGCTGTTGCTGCTCACCTTCACCGGCAAGAAGAGCGGCAAGCAGTTCACCGCTCCCGTCGGCTACCACCGCATGGGCGAATACATCGAGCTACACACCCACAGCCCGTGGTGGCGCAACTTTGTGGGCGGGGCCACCGTCAAGGTAGTAGTCGCGGGCAAGGTACTAACCGGCTGGGCCGAGGATATCAGCGACCCTGAAGCGGTGCAACAGGATGTGACTGAATATATCCGCATCTATGGGCTGGACAAAGTGGGGCAGCTTGGCATCGTGCTGCCCACCGACCACCAGCCTAGCGCAGAGGAGCTAGCCCAAGCCACGCGCGGCCTGCACGTCATCCGCATCAAGGCGCAGGGCGAATAGCATCGCGAAGGTAACAGGTAGAAGGTAGAATCACTACCTTGCTCCTGCGTTTAGGAACTGACGCGGATGGCGTAGGGGCGAATCGCATACGCCCTGCTGACTAATGGCTAGGCCAATCGTAAGCAATTATGCCTGCCCACGTAGTTACGATGAGCGTGTTGCGGGGGAGGTGGGCGGATGCGATTCGCCCCTACATCACGGTGGCTCCCTTGCAATTATGCCTGCCCATGTAGTTACGATACGCGTGTTGCGGGGGAGGTGGGCGTATGCAACCCGCCCCTACGTCACAGTAGATAGTTACGAGGGGCGTGGCTGCGCTTCGGTTGGGCGAGTGCAACCCGCCCCTACAGCATTTACCATAACCATTCATCACTCATCACTCATCACTCATCACTCATCACCTATTCTACCTTCTGCCTTCTTGATTCCGACTTCATTCGCTTCCGTTTGTTTTTTCACAATCCCTTGTGGTATAATAGTGGTTGGAACATTCGCCTGCGCCGAGGGCGTGGAATGAGGAGCGACCGCAATGGGATTGATGGAGAACGCGATTGACCAAGCCTTTGCCCGCATGAGCAAGGAGGACAAGGCTGAGTTGCTCACCACTGTGGCGATGCGCCTGCTGGAGAAGTTGAGCAACGAAGACCGCTACGCCCTTGCCGACAAGATTGTAGACACCGTGCTGGGGAGCATGACTTTGGAGGAGCGGCAAGCGGCGATGCGTGATTTCCTGCCCCGCATGGTCGCCCGCGCTATCGAGCAGAGCGGGATGAGCGTCACCGACCTGATGAGCGCGGCGATGGAGAGCCTGAGCATGATGGAAGACCGTGAAGCCGCCACCCACTAGGGCGATTTTGGATTTTAGATTTTGGATTGGGTTAGACACTCTCAACTAAGCTGACCCACCACGATTGACAGATAGCGAGAAGCGGGGTTATACTTGGCCCGCATACAAGGCCGCAACTAACTTGCGTGTAGCAGAGGTACGGTGATGATGGCAGCAGCGTGGTGCAGCAACATACCAACGCCTGTCCCGCTCGGTCAGAGTGGGTCGCCCCGCCATGCTGAAAGGAGGTGGTTAAACGTGGACGCTGGCTCTAGTACAGCACTGGGCAGTTTGGACATACCGCCCCTGCCCACCGCCATAGTCGCATCCGAGGTGCCTGTTGGCCGCCAATCCACCCTGACCGCCGCCTACCCTGCTCATTGCCGTAGGCGTAGGTAGCCGCCTTACTCTGCCCGCCAGCCGCCACCTCACTAGCTAGCTGCATTCATCGCAGCGACAACGCAAAGGAGGTGGTTTATTATGCCTTTCCTCAGCCAAATCTTGGGCCGCATGGTCAAGGACTCGCTCGGCACCCCGCTCGGCAAGCTACACGAGGTGATGGTCGCCGCGGATGGTGGCGCGTACCCC
>JBBSEE010000543.1:0-2775 GCA_038239995.1 Chloroflexia bacterium
ATTGGGTAGATGCCATCCGTTGGTCCGCTGAACCGTCCGTTGGCTAGTCTGTTGTTAATGCGCTTCAGCAGGGCGAGTGCAACCCGCCCCTACGCCAGCCGTCCGCTTGTCCGTTTTCGAGTCCGCTGGCTGTAGTTCCGATTGGCCCTAGTCCCGATGAGCGTTGATGCGCTTCGGCAGGGCGTGATAAATCACGCCCCTACAGCATCCGCGCATTCACCATTCACCATTCACCATTCACCATTCACCATTCATCACTCATCACTCATCACTCATCACTGAAGTTACGGCATGGGCTGGTGGTAGTCGGCGGAATAGTGGCCGGTGACGAAGTATTCGAGTTGGCGTTCGATGTCGGTGAGCAGGGCGGACGCGCCGAGGCGGAACAGGTGGGGGTGCAGCCAGTCATCGCCTAGCTCCTCCTTCATCAGTATCAGCCAGTCGAGCGCGGATTTGGCGGCGCGGATGCCGCCCGCGGGCTTGAAACCGACCTTGTAGCCGGTTAGCTCCGCGTACTCACGGATGGCCCGCACCATCACCAGACTGACCGGCAGGGTGGCGTTGACCGTCTCCTTGCCGGTGGAAGTCTTGATAAAGTCGGCCCCCGCCATCATGCAGACCATCGAGGCGCGGGCCACGTTTCGCAGCGTCGCCAGTTCGCCGGTGGCAAGGATAGTCTTCATGTGAGCGTCACCGCAAGCAGCACGGAAGGCGCGAACCTCATCGTACAACGCTTGCCAATTGCCGGTCAACACATGGGCGCGGGAGATGACGATGTCTATCTCAGTCGCCCCGGCAGCGACGCTAGCTTCGATTTCCGCAATCTTCAGCGGCAATGGTATCTGCCCCGCGGGAAAGCCGGTGGAGACCGCGGCGACCGGAATGTTAGTACCGCGCAACGCATCTACCGCCACCGCCACGAGGTTATGGTAGACGCACACCGCCCCGACGGTGAGGCCAAGATGGCCGACACCGAGGGCAGCGAGTAGGTCCAATCTAACCGGCTGGCGGGCTTTGGCGCATAGGCGGCGCACGTTGCCGGGGGTATCATCACCCGCGAGGGTGGTGAGGTCAATGCAAGTCATTGCGCGAAGCAGCCATGCCGCCTGCCAATCCTTCTTCACGGTGCGCCGCTTGGGCAGCGTATCGGCGCGACGCTCCACTGCGCTGCGGTTGACCTGCACATCTTCAATCAGCGACAAGTCGAGCGGCATCCCCGCATTGCGGGCTAGCGGCTGCTCCCCGTCACTCGGTTGGTGGCCGTTATGCGACACGCTAGTTGGTCGCACCAAAGTTGCGGTTGTCATTCTGCTTCCTCCCATCACTGACACAGTTAGGCTAGCTTTAGTATACCAGCCCCCCCACCAATTTGCAACGCGCACCAACTACCCGCTGATGATGTATTATATAAGCGCACGGCAGAGCGCGTGGCAATTGGATGATTGATACTCAAAGGCAGAGAAAGGAGCGTGGTGATGTTGCGAAAGAGCAGGCGCATATTTATGGTTATGGCGGTAACGCTGCTAATAGGCAGCACCATAGGGGGTTTGGACATGGGCAACCGACCTGCTTCCCCCAGTGGGAGTGATAATCAGCTAGCGATGCGGGGCGGGGCGGACCTCAGCTTTGAACCGAACCTCGGCCAGTTCGCCCCACAAGTGCGCTATCGGGCGCGGGGGGCGAACTACACTATGTTCCTCACTGATGATGCAATGCTAATGGTGACAGCAGCATCACCTGCCAAGCGAGGTGCGAACGGCACCTCCCATCCCGACCGCCAGCCCGCGTCTACTCTGCGCTACAGCCTGCGAGACGCGAACCCTGCGCCGCAACTGATAGCCAGCACACCGCAGGCCAGCCACAGCAACTACTTCATCGGCAATGACCCCGCGCAGTGGCGCATCAACGTGCCCAATTATGCACGAGTGGTGTACAAGGATGTCTACCCCGGCATAGACCTCGCCTACTATGGGCGCGGCAGCAGTTTGGAGTACGATTTCATCATCGCCGCCCATGCCGACCCCAGCCGCATCAAACTAGTGGTGGCCGGGGCCGACCGTATCGAGGCTAGCGGCGACAACCTCTTGCTGCATACCGCCACTGGTATCCTCACTCAACACGCGCCGCACATCTACCAAGACACCCCCGACGGGCAACTGGCGGTCGCGGGCGGGTATAAGCTGGGGGCGGACGGCGAGATTAGCTTCCACCTTGCTGCCTACGACCCCCGCCGCCCGCTGGTGATTGACCCAGTGCTGGAATACTCCACCTATTTCGGCGGCGACAACAGCTTCAGTCCCGGCGATGTCAGCTACGGTATAGCGGTGGATAGCGCGGGTAACATCTACATCACCGGCATGACCACCTCGGCTCACTTCCCCGTCCACAACGCCTACCAGCCCACCATCGGCGACACCGACCCCGGCGAAGGCGATGCCTTCATCACCAAGATGAGCAGCGACGGCCAGAGCCTCATCTACTCCACCTACCTCGGTGGGATAATTGACGACGTAGGCACCGCCATCGCGGTGGACAGCAGCGGAAACGCCTACGTTACGGGCACCACCGAGTCACCCAACTTTCCCACCCATAATCCCATCAAGCCGACAATTGATGGCTATGACCCCTTCCTCAGCAAAATCAGTAGCGATGGCAGCCAACTTATCTATTCCACCTTCCTCGGTGGCACGCAGGGGGTGACGATTGACACTGGCGAGGCGATCGCGCTCGACCCCAGCGGCAACGTCGTCGTGGTCGGGACTACGGATGACCGTC
>JBBSEE010000544.1:0-2774 GCA_038239995.1 Chloroflexia bacterium
ACCAGCAAAGCCAGCGAGAAAGTGCCAAATCCAATCAGGGCCAATCGCCCCCGATGCGGGTAGTCGCTCTTGGCCGCAAGGGTGAGTGCCCCCGCGGTCGCCCCGATACCCATCGCGGTCATCAGCGTCCCCTGTCCGCCGAGTCCAACGTGCAGCACGTCGCGGGCCATCACCGGCATCAGCATCGAGTAGGGGAAGGCGAAGATAGTCAGGGTTGCGGCCATGCCAATCAGCACCAGCAGGTCGGGGCGGCTGCGGAGGTAGCTGAACCCCTGCTTCAGCCGCTCCAGCCCACTGCCCTCGTCCGCCTTGCCTGCGTTGCTGTTCGCCACCTTGATGACCAGCAGGGCGATAATCACCGCCACGAAGCTGAGGCTATTGAGGAAGAAGCAGCCCGCCAGCCCTACCGCCGCCGCCAATATCGGCACCAGCGCGGGGCCGATGATGCGGCTCATGTTGAATTGGGCGGAGTTGAGGGCCACCGCGTTGAGCAAATCCCGCCGCCCCACGATGTCAATCAAGATTGACTGATAGGCAGGCGCGTTGAACGCATTGGTGGTGCCAATCATCGCGGTGAGCGCGACTATCAGCCAAATGTTGATGGTGTTGGTTGCGGTGAGTATCGCCATTATCATCGTAAAGGTGAGCAGCAAGCTCTGGGTCACAATCAGCATCCGCCGCTTGTCCCGCTTGTCCGCCAGCACTCCCCCCCACAGGCTGAATATCAGCACTGGCAGCGAGGTGGAGAAGCTGACTAGCCCGACCATGAACGGCGAGTTGGTGAGTTGTAGCACCAGATAACCCTGCGCCACTGCCTGTATCCACGTGCCGATGTTCGAGGTGAACACCCCCGCCCAGAAGATGCGGTAATCGGTGTTCCGCAACGCCCGAAACGAGGCTGGTATCCATAGCCACGATTGACGTAGCTGCTCCCCCTTCGCGTCCTCGGCAATTATCTCCGCCGCTACAGCGGGCTGCTCTTCCAGCGGCTCACTGGCGGTCGGGTTCGCAGTGTTAGGCGGCAGCAAAGCGGCATCGGCCAGCGCGGCCCGCTCGGCGGTGACCATCCGCCCCGATGTTGATGTGGGCATCGTTTAGTTCCCCTTCGTCATTGAAAGATTATGCCTCTGCCTCGATTTCATCGAGGCGGCTGCGATAATGGGCCAGCTTCTGCTCAAGCTCGGTTCGCATCTGCTCCAGCGCGGCGATGCGGCTGTTGATAATGTCCACCTGCTGCTGGGTCATCGCCATCAAGCCGGTCAACTTGCGCTGGCGCGACTGGCGGTCAGGGTGCTGGCGGTACTCGTCGCGCAGGTGTTCCTTCTCCTCCTCCGCGTCGAAGACGCGCTTGATGCCCTCTAGCGAAAAGCCTAGCGTGTTCTTTAGCTGGATGACCCGCTCGATGCGGGCCACCTCCTCGGCGGTGTACAGACGGAAGCCACCGCTCATCCGCGACGGCGGTGGTATCAGCCCCTTCTCCTCGTAGTAGCGCAATGCCCGCTGGGTCAACCCCAATCGCTCGGCCACTTCGCCTATTTGCAACAGTTGTTCCTGCTCGGTATCCATTGCCGTGACCATTCGCTCGCTCCTTATCACTCCCACCCCCTGCCCCTCCCGGTGGGAGGGGAGTTTTGTGGCCCTCCCGGTGGGAGGGGAGTCTCGTTCAACCTAGATATTATACCATAACCCTTACGTTAACGTAAAGGTTGGGACAAGGGCAAATGTGCGACTTTGGTTGTATCCGACCAGCCCAGTATGGTAGAATGCTCCCACGAATCCACATTCTACCTTCTACCTTCTTGATTCTACCTTACTTGATTGGGGGGCGCAGATGAAACTAGTTAGCTTTAGCGTGGCAGGCAGCGAGGCGCGGCGACTGGGGGTGATGCTCGACGGCGAGATGGTGGCGGACATCATCCCGCTGCAACGGCTATACTTTGCCACCGCCCAACGCGGCCAGATATTGCCCGACGATATGGATGTGATTGACATCCTCCGCATGGGCGAAGCGGGTCGCAACAGCGTGGCCCGGCTGCTCGACTATCTACACGGTGAGGCAGCGGCGCGGGAGCAGGGCGAGTTCATTCGCCCTCTCAGCGCGGTGCGGTTGCGCCCGCCGATTACACGGCCCGGCAAGATAATCTGCATCGGCCTGAATTACCGCGACCACTGCCTAGAGCAGCATAAGCCGATACCTACCAGCCCGATTATCTTTGCCAAATACGCCAATACCATCATCGGCCCCGGCGACCCGATTATCATCCCCCCGATTACCCAAGCGGTGGACTATGAGACCGAACTAGCGGTGGTAATTGGCAAGGCGGGCAAGGGGATTAGCGAGGCGGATGCGCTGGACTACGTGGGCGGCTATATGATGATGAATGATGTTACCGCCCGCGACTTCCAGCGGCAGGACGGCCAGTTTGTGCGGGCTAAGACCCAAGATAGCTTCGCCCCCTGCGGCCCCTACCTCGTCACCGCCGACGAGATAGGCGACCCCCAGAACCTGCAAGTAGATGGTTGGGTCAATGGCGAGCTGCGCCAGCATAGCAACACCAAGGAGATGGTGTTCGGCGTGGCCGCGCTGATTAGCTACATTAGCGCGGGCATCAGCCTAGAGGTGGGCGACATCATCAGCACTGGCACGCCGGGCGGAGTGGGCGAGCATCGCAATCCGCCCGCCTTCCTCCAGCCCGGCGATGTGGTACGCATGGAGATAGAGGGATTGGGGCGGCTAGAGAACCCGGTCGCTGATGAGGTTTGAGGTTTGAGGT
>JBBSEE010000545.1:0-2770 GCA_038239995.1 Chloroflexia bacterium
CGCCCCTCATCGTCGGCAATCTCCTGTTCGCGGTGGCGGATAGCGGCTGCATCGTCGCTCTGCGACGCGACCAACTGAACAATGGAGTGCTGCAACGGGTGTGGTACGACAACGTGGGCGGCGCGGTGCGGGGCATGGCGGCGGGAGCGAAGTACCTCTACGTGGGGGGAGATTCGCTGCACGCCCTGGGGTCGGGGCAGCCGGCCACTACGCCCACCCCTACGCCAGCAACGTCGCCAACCCCTAGCGGAGGAGGGTAGACAATTGAAATCAGCAGGGGCGATGTTGACCGTAATCTACAGCGTGGCCCATGCCTTGCGTGGCGAGGAGTTCGTCATCGGCGAGGGCGCGACCATCGGACGGGTGGGCGATCACCAAATCAACCTCCCCGACCGCGAGGTGTCTCGCCAGCACGCCCGTATCAGCGTGCAAGGGGGGCAATATTACATCGAAGACCTCGGCAGCTTGAACGGCACATGGGTGAACGGTGAGCGCATCGCCCCTAATCATCCCATCCCACTCATCAGCGGCTGCGAGATACGGCTGGGGCCACAAGCGCGATTGTTGTTCAGTGAGGCGGGGGCGACCATCCCCGCCAGCACCGCCCTGCACGAGCTATACAGTTCACTGCCAGTGGGCGAGGCGATTGGTGAATATCGCCTGAGTATCAACCAGCAACGCCGCGAGGTGTGGCTGGGCGGGCAGAGGCTGGAGCCGCCCCTATCGCCGGTGCAGTATGCCCTGCTCGCCCTGCTTGCCAGCGCACCGGGGCGGGTGTTCAGCCGCGATGACATCGCCACGGCCATCTGGCCCGACTACGACCGCACCGGGGTCAGCGACGAGGCGATAGACGCAGTGGTGAAGCGGCTGCGGGAGCGGCTTGCCCCCCTCGCCCCCGACTGGCAGATTATCATCACCGTGCGCGGACACGGCTTCAAACTGGGAGAGTAAACTAACATGGACTTCAGCATCTTCACCGACTTCACTACTCGGTTCATCAGCATCGTTGTTACCGCCGTGCCGCTGCTCATCCTCGGCGTATTCGTATTCGCCCTAATGGAGCAGTTCCTGCCCCTCGGCGCGGTTTGGCTGCCTCGCCGCAAATACTTGTCCATCCCCCTTGCTAGCCTTGCGGGAGCGGTGGTGCCGGTATGCGACTGCGGGGCGATTCCAGTGGCGCATGGGATGAGCAGGCGCGGGGCTGGGCTGGGCGAGTCGCTCTCCTTCGTGGTTGGCGCTCCGGTGATTAACCCGATAGTGTTTCTCACAACCGCCGCAGTGTTCGGGCCATTGGCCGCCGCTGGACGATTGGCCGCTACTTTCCTCATTGCCCTTATCGTGGGGGCGTTCTTCACCTACTATTATGCGGACAAGGGCAAGCCAGCGGCAGATATTCAGGGAAGCGTTGAAATCGAGCGCGACCCCAACCTCAATCCCGATGGCTCTGTCACCGCGATACCCAGCGGCGGCGCGGCAACGCTAGTGGCAGCCCGGTCTAGCATCCTCACCCAAATCAATGCTGTCATTACCCACGCCAGCGAGGAGCTAGTCAACTTGGGTCGCTTCGTCATTCTCGGTGCAGCGGTGGCAGCGGGGATACAGACGGTAGTACCGCAGGACCAGTTAGCCAGTATTGCCAGCAACAATCTGCTTGCCGTGCTGCTGCTGATGATACTCGCCTTCGTGCTATCGCTCTGCTCCCTCAGCGACGCGCCGATTGCCGCCACCTTTGTGGGCAACTTCGGGCCGGGTGCGGTGCTAGCCTTCATGGTTTTCGGTCAGATTATTGACCTGAAGAACGTGTTCATGATGCTGGCAACCTTCAAGCAGCGGGTGACGCTCACCTTCGTGGCGGTAAGCACGGTGGCGGTGCTGCTGCTGGGTATATTCGTGAACATCTTGGTGAGGTAGGGTTACTTGCGGGCGGTGTAACTATAGAAGATGTAAGGACCAGCCGGTTCCTCGGCCAGTTGAATGCTGTCAGCCACGATTTGGGCGTTCTGCCTGCCATTGATGTTGGTAATCTCCACCTTGCCTGTTATCCATACCCAGCTATCCTCAGCGAAGTTGGCGGCGTTGGGGGCGGTGACTAGCAGACCGACGGGTCGGGCCTCGGCGGAGCAATGCACGGTGGCGTAGCGCATCACCGCGAAGTAGTTGGCGGGCATATCCTGCTCACGGTAGACGAAGCCGAGGGTGGTGAGGGGGCGATTTACGGTCGTAGCTTGGTCGTTTTCGAGGCCGATGAGGATGTCAGTGAGACTGGGGGTCCAGATACCCTTGCTATCCGCCTCGCGGTAGGCTTGCTCGACCGAAATAACTGGCCCTGCCGATGCGCCCGTTTGCGAAGCAACCGCGGAGTTGCCGTTGCTATGGTGCAGGGTGGCGGCCCCAAAGGCGTGGGGTGGCACCGCAAGGGCCAGCACGATGGGCAAGACAAAGATAAACGCAGAGATGAGCATCGGCAAGCGGAAGTGACCGCGCTCACCGGCTCGTTGGCCCAGCGCGGCCACTAGCTGGAAAAGTCCGACCACCAGAGCAAATATTGCCCCCAGCATCACCAGCCAAACAATGTTGTCGGAGATATAGAGTTGACGGTGTGGCCCAGCGGCGACCAATAGACAAACCGCGCCACTAGCTATCCACGCCAGCGCATAGCCAAGGCGGGTGAATAGGCTGGTATCATCTGTATGGGTAATCTGCATAGCAAGATTATATCACAAGGCCACGCGGAGGGCAATATGATGGGGCGAGTGGCTATCTCCCCTCC
>JBBSEE010000546.1:0-2769 GCA_038239995.1 Chloroflexia bacterium
CGGGGGGTAGAACCGGCCAACGCGCCGCCCGCAAACGGTTCTTTCTCCCCATCGGTGTTCGCACTGTAGACCGGGGCTTGCCAGCGAGACAGGTTGCCCTCGCGTTGGCTGAAGTAGATGCGCCCATCCGGCCCCCAGCCGCCTAGCCAGCCGTAGCCAAACGTGGTATCGCCCCCGCCGTCGCTAGCCCGTATCAGGGTCAAGCGGCGGCTCTTCATCTCCACCGCCAGCAGGCCACCATCCGGCGACCACTCCGCCGCTACCGCCGCGTAATCGGGGCCGCTGTTCTGCTTCCAGCCGCTAATTTGGCGTAGCCGATTGTTGCTGAGGACAAGCGCGGCCACGATGCTATCGCCGTTGCCATAGGTAGCGGTGAAGGCGACTTGGGTGCGGTCCGGACTCCACACCGGCCAACCCAGCGCGGGCAACACATCGCCACGCTGAAGCTCGTGGGCATCGTCGCTCACGAGCTTGTGTAGGTCGCTGCCGTCGGCGTTAATCAGATAAATGCCGCTGCCACCGTCTTTGCTCTTGGCAACGAACACGATTTGGCTGCCGTTCGGCGACCAGCGGGGGAACTGCGGGGCGTAGCTGTTCAGTGGGGTGGCGACATCGGCAATCACCCGCAACCCACCCTCGCCCGGATTGGCGGCGTACAGGTTGGTATCATTACGCTGGCCCACAAGCAGGCCGCTGAACTCCGGCTTCGGCGTAGGGCTGGGGGGGAGCGGTGTAGCGGTGGGCGGCGGTAGCGGTGTAGCGGTGGACGGCGGGATAGGCGTAGCGGTGGACGGCGGGGGCAAGGTGGGCGTAGCCGTTGGTGGTAGGGGCGGGGATGTATGCGTGGCAGCAGGTGGTGGCGGTGTGCTGGTCGGCGGGATGGGGGTGCGGGTCGGCCTTGCCGCCGTCTCCCGCGCGGCAGGGGTGGCGGTAGCAAGCGGCGGGGTAGGGCTGGGCGGTACTACCGTGGCTGGGCCGCTGATGAGTGCCGGGGTAGCGGTCTCCAGCGGCGCGAAGGTGGGCAGCGGGCCTAGTGTGGCGGTGGGCGGCACAGTGGGCTGGGGCAGCACAGTGGGCTGCGGCCCGGTGCAGGCGGTTAGTAGCCCCACAACCAAGAGCAGCGGGGTGATTTTTGATGTAAGATTGTGGATTATGGATTGCCATGTCATGCTGTTACTCATATCCCGTAAGTCTTGAGTTGAACGAGGCCGCACCATTGCGGTTGCGTTCGGCCTGCTTATTATATGTTATACTTACGCGGCTGACAATGTAACCATGACCGCCCATTTTGCGTATGTATTCACGTTACCACCTTCCAAAATCCCAAATCCTAAATCTAAAATCGCTATGTCCAACAGCCAACCACCAACCGAAACGCCTCCCTCTACCGCCCTCGCCTCGCCGCAGCGGGCGGAGATTGCCCGTCTGGCCGCCGCTATCCCCCCCTCGCCGGGGCTGGTGGACTTGAGCGTGGCACAGCGGCTAGACCCCGGTTCGCTCATCCTGCTCAGTCGCCTCAGCAGCGGCTCATTGGGTAGCCAGATGTTGCTACAGGGCGACCCCGCCAGCAACAGCGGCAAGCTCATCGCCGCCGATTATCTGGCGGCCACCTCGCCCACCCTCGCCTCCCTTGCCCCTCTATTCGCCCGCGCCGACTACACCGAGGCCGACCTGCTCTATCTGCTCGCCGCCCACTCTGCCAAGAACGCCCCGCTAAACGATGCGGTCATCGAGGATGCGCTGCTCTCCTCCCGCTCCCCCCTGCGTCGTTTCTTGCTCTGGATTAAGGTCAACAGCAGCATCTGGCCGGACTAGCCTTCAAGTGATGAGTGATGAGTTACGCAATTAGACAGGGCGGATGCGATTCGCACCTACGTCAACAGGCCAATTCCAGACACAGCTGTTGGACAGGGCGGATGCGATTCGCACCTACGTCAACAGGCCAATTCCAGACACAGCTGTTGGACAGGGCGGATGCGATTCGCCCCTACGTCAACAGGCCAATTCCAGACACAGCTGTATAACTCATCCCAACAACTCAAAACTCAAAACTCAAAACTCAAAACTCATTACAATCTCTCCCGGCTTGCCCTTAGTTAGCTCGATGCTGCGCTGCACCTTGCCGTCGCTGGCCGAGACAATCGCTAGCCCGCCGTTGTATGGCACGTAGATGGTGTTCTTGTCCGCGTTGTAGGCGATATACTGCGCGTCGGGCAGGTTCAGCTTACCGAGCAAGGGGGACAGGTCGCTGACGGTGCCGTTTGGGTCAAGGGCGTAGGGTGGCGTGGCAGTGAGCGGTTGGCTGGCGACTACCTTGTAGCCATCGTCCAGTTGCACAGTGAGCAGCAGATTGCTGGTAGGGGCCGGGATGTACAGGCGTGCGCCGTCCGCCGCTAGGGTGGGGATGGTGGTGCCGCTGAGGTCGGCGGGGAGGGCGACCGAGGTTAGCTTGGTCGTCCCCCGCACGATGGTGAGCAAGTTGAAGGCATTGCCCTCCTTCACCGCATGACTGAGGACATAGAGTTGACCCCGCTGCGCGTCCCACGTCATCCCCCCAATGTACGCATCGAACAGCACCACGCTCTTCAGCCCGAAGGAGCGGGGGTCGGCGAAGGGGGTGGCGTTGCTGTTGCCCATCGCCTCAGCAAGGTCGTAGACGTACAGGTTGCGGTTGTCGCGGCTAGCGAGATACATCCGCCCCGCGGCGCAGGCGAGGCTATCGCCAATCTGCCGCGCCGGTTTGACGTAACCCAGCAGCCGCTCCTTACC
>JBBSEE010000547.1:0-2741 GCA_038239995.1 Chloroflexia bacterium
GCATTCTCCCTCACCAAACCTACCCACAGAGAACCCCACAAGGGGGTTTCCCGCTGGGAGAGGCTTTAGGTTGATGCACTTCACCATTCTCCCTCACCAAACCCAATCCAAAATCCAAAATCCAAAATCCAAAATCCCTCTACCCTTGGGTGTCAATCCGCCCGTACTTGCCGTTGAGGGCTTTGGGGGTGGGGGGGGAGTCGCTGGTTTCGGCGGCGGTGGCGCGGGCGATGAGGATTTGGTGGGCATCCTCTGGTACTTCGCCTTCCGCTGGCTGGCGGCGGATGTAGCTGCCGTCCGGCATCAGGATATGCGCGTTGGCGGTATCGCGCAGGTACACGGCCAGCACCTCGTTGATGAGGTAGGCCTTCAGGGTGGGGTCTTGGATGGGGGCGATGACCTCTACCCGCGAGTCGAGGTTGCGGGGCATGATGTCGGCACTGCCAATCAGCACCTCACCCTTGCCGCCGTTGCGGAAGTAGTAGATGCGGCTGTGTTCGAGGAAGCGACCTACAATGCTGATTACCCGAATGTTGTCGCTCACCCCGGTCACGCCGGGGCGCAGGCAGCAGATACCGCGCACCAGCAGGTCAATCTTCACCCCCTCGCACGAGGCGGTGTACAGGTCTTCGATAATCGCGGGGTCAACCAGCGAGTTCATCTTCAGGATGAGGTGGCCGCCCCCGCTGCGCCGATGCTGCACAATCTCGCGGGTGATACGCTGGCGGATACCCTCGCGCATGGTCACGGGGGCGACGAGGAAGCGACGGTATTCGCTCTGTTTCGAGTAGCCGGTCAGGTAGTTGAACAGGTCGCTAGCATCCGCCCCCACCTCTGGGCGGCAGGTGAACATCCCCACATCGGTGTAGCCCCGCGCGGTGCCGGGGTTGTAGTTGCCGGTGCCGACATGGACGTAGCGACGCAGGCCGTCGCGCTCCTTCCGCACCACCAGCGCGACCTTACAGTGGGTCTTCAGCCCAATCAGCCCATAAGTGACGTGGACCCCGGCTTGCTCCAACGCCCGCGCCCAGCCGATGTTCGACTCCTCATCGAAGCGGGCCTTGAGTTCGACCAGCACCGCCACCTGCTTGCCCTCCTCCGCCGCCTCACCGAGGGCCTCGACGATGGGCGAGTTCGCCCCCACCCGATAAAGGGTCTGCTTGATGGCTAGCACGTTGGGGTCGGTGGCGGCGGCGCGGATGAACTCCACCACTGGGGCGAACGAATCGAAGGGGTGATGCATGAGGATGTCGCAAGCGCGGATGGCGGTGAAGATGTCGCCGTTACGCAAGGCGGAGGGCACATGGGGGGTGAAGGAGGGGTCTTTCAGGTCGGCGCGGTCGAGGCGATACACCTCCATCAGGTCGCTGAGGCCGAGCGGCCCGCTGACCGGATAGTGTTCATCCGGCCCCAGTGCTAGGTTCTCCATCAGGGTGGTCCAGATGTCGTGGGGGATGGTAGGGTTGGTGAACAGGGCCACCGCGCTGCCGAAGCGACGGCGGTTCAGGCTCTCCTCCACCGTCTGCAGCAGGTCGTCGGCCTCCAGCTCCTGTATCTCGATGTCCGCATCGCGCACCACGCGGAAGGGGTGGGCCTCTACTATCTCCATGCGGGGGAACAGCTTGCCGAGGTTGGCAATCAGCACCTGCTCCAGCCAGACAAAGGTGATGGTGATGTTGCTGTCCCCCTCGCCCGGCACCGGCACGAGGCGGGGCAGCACGTTGGGCACCTTCACCCGCGCAAAGTGGTTGCGCCCGTCGGGGTCGCGCAGGTTGACCGCAAGATTGAGGCTGAGGTTGGAGATGTGGGGGAAGGGGTGGCCGGGGTCTACCGCCAGCGGGGTGCAGACCGGGAACACCGCGCGGTCGAAATATTCGCGCAGGTGCCGCTTCTGGGCGGAGTCGAGGTCGCGGTAGTCGGCGATGTGGATGCCCTGCTTGGCAAGTTCGGGCAACAAGCTCTCTCGCCAATGGGCCGCCTGCTGCTCAAACAGGGCAATCACCGACTGTCGCACCGTCGCCAACTCCTCCGCCGGAGTCATGCCGTCGGGGCTGACCTCGCTCACTCCCCCCTTGGCCTGTTCGCGCAAGCCGGACACGCGCACCATGAAGAACTCGTCGAGGTTGGAGTGGGTGATGGCAAGGAACTTGACTCGTTCCAGCAGGGGGTGACGCTCGGATAGCGAGTTATGAAACACCCGCTCTTGAAACTTCAACGCGCTCAGTTCACGGTTGAAGTAGAGGTCGGGGGTTAGGTTAATCGACTCCAGCACCAGCGGTTCGCCCCGCGCGATGCTGTTGCCATTGGTATAGCTCACCTCGGCAGCCGCCTCATTGCGGTTGTGCGTATCGGATTTGAACCCCTCGCCCGGCGCGGTAGGGGTAAGTTCGCGCATTCCCAAAGCTGGCTCCTGTTCTGGTTCGATGAATGCCGACATATAGCTGTCCGCCTCCCTTTATTAGGAGTTACGTAGTTGGACAGGGCGGATGCGATTCGCCCCAACACCAACAGGCACCAATCCATCCGCATTTGCGTAACTTCTATTTATACACCCGCCTGCTATCCTACATCACTCTTTATGCCTTCATTCTAGCATCAGACGCGCGGCGGTGTCAAGGGTTGGGCCTCATTTTCATCGGCAAGCGGCTGATGCAGCAACCCGGCCCGCACGAAGTCGGCGATGTGCCGCCAACTGGCAAGGATGAGCGCGGCAGCCAGCACGAGGTAGCCGTAGGCGTACC
>JBBSEE010000548.1:0-2735 GCA_038239995.1 Chloroflexia bacterium
CCACCCAAACTCGCCGCTGATTTCTCCGCCTTGCTTGAACTCGCCTATGAGGATGAGATTGGCAGTAGTAGCATGGTGATTCTGAGCCAGCAGCCGGTGCTATCTTCAAGCTGGGGCGCAAAGCTGCTTGCCACCCCCGGCTACTGATACTAGAATAGGAGCGCATATGGACCAAGACGTTACCAGCCGCGAACAGGTGCGCGATGTGATTATCAATCTCATCGCCAATGCGCGGCTCGAACAAGGCCTCGACCCCATCCACCTCGATGACCGTAGCCCAGTCTTCAGCAAGGGTATGGAGCGCGGTACCCAGAAGGCCGAGGATATGGTGCTAAACCTAGAGAGCGCGTTTGGCCTCAACCTTGCGGATAATCCTAGTCAGTACGGCATCCTCAGCACGATTGGCAGTCTAGCCGATTATATCTACACCCAGATGGGGGCAAAATATGACTGATAGTTTCGACCCCGCCCGCTTCAAGGCCCGTGAGAAGAAGGGTTGGGACATGGCTGCCGAGGATTGGGCGGCGCAACTGGGCCGCCTCACCGCGCAGCTTGCCGAGCAGTTGGTGGCATATGCGGGGGTCAAGCCGGGCGACCGCGTGCTGGATGTGGCGACCGGCAGCGGGGTGGTAGCACTGGCCGCCCGCTGTCGCTTGGGGGAGAAGGGGCGAGTGGTCGGCACCGACATATCCCCGCAGCTTCTGTCAGTGGCGGCGCGGGAGGCGGAGGTGGCGGGTTACACCGACATCACGTGGCTGGAGATGGATGCGGAACAACTCAGCGTTAAGCACGGCGACTTCAGTGTGGCCCTCAGCCAACTGGGGTTGATGTACGTGCCCGATAAGCTGGCGATGCTGGGGGGGATGTATGATGCGCTGATGCCGGATGGTCGCATCGCGATTGCGGTGTGGGCCGACGAGCAGCACGCCCAGATAGCTGGCACCGCCAATGTGGTGGCCCGCTACACTGCTGGCCCGCCGCTGCCCGGCACGCCGGGGTTGTGGGAGATGGGCGACCCCGCCTTGCACAAGAAACTGCTCACCGAGGCGGGCTTCCACGACATCGAGCATCAGTTCGTACCCCACGACTGGCATTTCGATACCGCCGAGCAGGGGGCGCAGGCGATGTTCGACGCGACCGGCACGATGCGCCCCTTCTACTACAAGCAAACCCCCGAAGTGCAGCAGGAGATGATGCGCGATATGGTGCGGTTCTTCCGCGAACACCCCGCCGAGGGTGGGGGGTTCGTGCTGAAGAACGAAGTGCTGATGGTTCGCGCTGTTAAGTAGCTCTAGCTCCCACCCCGATCCTGCCGCTGCGCCCACGTGTGCCAGCCCGCTAGATTGTCGGTCAGCACCCCGTTGTCGCTCAGGCTACTTACCAGCGCATCGAGAGCCTTGCCGTCACGACAGGCCGCGAAAAGAGCAATCACTTGGTCGGCAAGGTTTGCGCCTAGCTGGGTGCGGTCAATCCGCAGATTGCTGTAGTCGCTAATCGAGAAGATTACGTCGGCAAGGTTGTCGGCGGTAATCTTGCTCCGCATTAGGCTACGCAACTGCACCGAGTTGAATTGGGGGCTAGCGGGTGGCGGGTTGCCACTTGAGGTAACAGTGTTGCCGCTTCCAGCCACAAAAGTGCCGCTTATCCCGCTTACATCACCCATGCTGATAGTAGTCTGGCTGCCAGAGCCAGTGTTGACCGGCCCTTGCACCCCCCCAAAGTTGTTGACCGTACCGCTGCCAGTGTTGGCCGTTCCGCCGCCCTGAATGTTTATTGCATCGCGGCCCGCTTGCTGGTTGATGATGTTGATACGGTCGCGCTCCTCTGGCAGCAACTTGGCGGCGAGGCCAGTCACTTGTTGGCTGCTGCTCTCGGCGGTAGCATCCTTGTTGGTGGGGTCTTGGGTTTCCACAGCGTTCTCCTCGGTAATTCCTTTTGATGCGGCAATCTGCGGGTTGATAAGTGTCACCGGAAAGTTCTCCCCCTCGATGCGGAAGTAGGGGTGCTGGCCGCCACACACGGCTGGGCCACTGGCCGCGCATCGCTTCGGCACCTCCTTGCCCAGCCCCTCCATCAGGTTGCTGAGTAGCACGTATGCGTCGCTACCCTGATTGTTGTAGCTACCACCCAGCACATCCACGAGGCAAGCAGTGAACAGGCTATTCTGGCCGTCGGGGGTCATATACGACTTCTCATCCTGCTTGCACGAGGAGAACACCGCCTGCCCTTGCGTGCTGTTTAGGGCATAGGCGGCTTCGTTCACTCCCGCGCTCATCCCCCCGATGAAGTGTTCGTCACCGCCTCTGACCCCGCCCGCGTGACAGGCATCGAGGAACACCAGCCGCCGCGCCGATTTCACCTTGCTCACCGCCGCGCTGAAGTCTTGGGCAGCAATCGAACCAGCGGCGATGCCAGTCGGCTCCACATCCGAGGGGCAGAGATAGCTGGTGGTGTTGCTGGGGTCTTTGCTCGGTCGCACCCCGTGCCCGCTGAAGTATATCACCGCCACACTGTCCGGCGTTGCTTGCTCCGCTAGCCACTTCAGCCCATCCATGATACCCGGCTTGGTGGCCTTGTCGTCGGTAAGCATCAGCACGTGGTCGCGGCTATATCCCGCCCGCGCGGTAAGGAAGTTGGCGAATAGCTGGGCATCGTGGAGCGTGGCAGGCAACTGGTCTTTCGCCTCAAGGTTGAGGTATTGGCTGATAGCGATGATGAGGGCGTAGCCTTTGAAA
>JBBSEE010000549.1:0-2730 GCA_038239995.1 Chloroflexia bacterium
CCTAGCCCCGGCCAGAGTGGGGTGGTGCTGGCCGCGATTGTGGTACTTACCTTGATATTCCGCCTCGCCGAACACGATACCCGCCGCGCCGCCCTGAACTGGGCACTCACTACTGGGGCGGCCCTCTACCTCGGCCTTACCCTCGCCTACCTGCTCCGCCTCGCCAACCTGCATCCCGACCTTGCCTACGCGGGCGAAGCGGGCCGCCCCAGCTTGCTGACCGGCCTGTACGCGCAGTTCCGCGCTGCGGGTTGGGGAGGGATATTGCCCACGCCGCTGGGCTGGCCGACTACCCCGCCGCCCGCCCCACCGCTCTCCCCCTCCGCCCAACTGCTGGTTACGGGCCTGTTGCTGCTTACCCTGCTCTACTTCGCGCTCATCAAGCCGCTGGCCCGTCGCTGGCTGGTTGCCCCCCCGCTGGTCAGCTTGCTGCTGTTCCTGATTAGCTTGCTAGTGGGCGGCGCGGGCAGCGTAATCCTCGGTTTCGCCCTGTTCGCCCTCAATCTTGCCACCATTACTCAGCCGCTGGTCATCAGTGCCGACCAGCTACGCGGCGGCTGGCTGCTCGCCCTCGCCCATCACCTCGCTCTGCTCGCGCCGCTGCTGTTCTATGTGGTGTTCTGGTGGCCGTAAGCGCAGGTTGTGTGAATTGCTCCTCATCAAGTTCTAAGGTGGGGAAGTGGCATCGCTGGGGGTTATCTGGTATAATTGAGATTAAGTTGAGGAGGTTGACCAAAATGGTGACAGAAGTTCTGGGGAGAAGGCGGTTGGTAACTCAGCGGCGCATTCGACAGTTGCGGCGGCAACGCTTGCTGCACAGCAACGGCCACTCGATGAATGGCAACGTTGCTCTACTTGTCGGTACACCGCCAAAGAAGCAGCTTCTGGTCAGTCAACTGGGATGGACCGCTCAGGAAGCGGCGGATAATCACGCCCGGCTAAGGAACTTTGCCCGCTTCTGGGAGGGACCGGGGATGGAAGAGTACGATGAAATGTAAGCGTGGCGATGTTGTTCTGGTTAGATGCGTACCACCCTTGACCTAATATGACCCATTCCCATTATGGAAGGAACTTACCGTTATGACTTTTGAATGGCTCTGGCTCATCCCCATCCTGTTTACTCTGGTGCTGACCCACGAGTTCGGCCACTTCCTCACCGCCCGCCTGTTCAACGTCACCGTCCACGAGTTCGGCATCGGCTTCCCGCCCAAAGCGCGGGTGCTGTTCGTTCGCAACGGGGTGGAGTATACCCTGAACTGGCTGCCGATTGGCGGGTTCGTGCGAATGGAGGGGGAAGACGGGGTGTCGAAGGACCCCAACGCCTTCAACCGCAAACCAGCGTGGCAACGGCTGATCATCCTTGCCAGCGGCTCGGTGGTCAACCTGCTGACCGCGCTGATAATCTTCATCGTCCTCAGTCTGGGCGGGCAGGATATG
Source organism: Chloroflexia bacterium (assembly GCA_038239995.1). Taxonomy (GTDB): domain Bacteria; phylum Chloroflexota; class Chloroflexia; order QHBQ01; family QHBQ01; genus QHBQ01. The sequence goes on from JBBSEE010000549.1 coordinate 1,438, forward strand.
CCCAATTATCGCACCGGCATCTACTCGGTGGAGCCGAACGGACCGGCGGCGCAGGCGGGCATCCAGCCCGGCGACATCGTGGTGAAGGCTAATGGCAAGCCGATACAGCGCAACGAGGAGCTAACCCAAGAAATCGTCCTCAACGCCAACTACCCCGTGCCGCTGGTGATTGACCGCAACGGCCAGACCATCAACCTATCGGTGGTACCGCGCTCCAACCCCGCGCCGGGGCAGGGGGCGACCGGGGTGGTGCTTTTCCCCGTGTTCGACCGCGTGACCCTCAGCAAAGTAGACCATAAGGGCGAAAGCTACAAGCTGGGGCTACGCGACGGTGACGTTATCAGCGAGATAGATGGCAAGGTGGTGGCTAATTCATACGCGGTGGCGAAGGCGTTGCTGGGCAAGGATACGGTCAAGGTGGTGGTCAATCGCGAGAGCGGGCCGGTAACATTTGTAGGCGTGCAGGTTAGCGAAGACCTCATCCTCGCCACCTTCCCTGCCGGGGTCACGCTGCCCGGCCTGCAACCCAATGACCTGATACAGGCAGTGAACGATAACAAGGTTCGCAACCGCTACCAGCTAGACCAAGCGTTGGCCGCCTCCCAGCCGGTGACGCTGACCATCCTCACTCAGAAGGGTAACACCCAGACGGTGGCCTTCAATCCGGCCACCGCGCCGGTATCGTTGGATAGCGTGCTGGCAAATCAGCCCGCGTGGTTCGCCGATGTGCCCCTCGTCCCCCCCACTACCCATCAGGATTATAGTATACCGCAGGCAGTGGGGGCAGGCTTCGCGCGGGTGGGGGATGTGGTGGGTAGCACCTTCCAAACCTTTGTCGCCCTGTTCCGCGGCAGTGCCCCGATTAGTGCCCTGTCCGGCCCCGCTGGTATCGGTAAGCTGACCGGCGATGTGGCGCGGGGCGGCGGCTTTGTGGGGCTGCTCAGTCTGATGGGCTTCCTCGGCATCAACCTCTTCTTCGTCAATATGTTCCCCTTCCCCGCGCTGGATGGTGGCCGCTTCCTGTTCGTGCTGATTGAGATGCTGGCCTTCGGGCGGCGCATCCCCGCGCGGGTGGAGGAGCTGGTCAACGTGGTCGGCTTCCTCTTGCTGCTGCTGTTCATCGGCTACGTGACCTTCAATGATGTGATCAAGATATGGGGGTAGGCGGACTATCTACATCAACAAAAAAGCCCCCAGATGGGGGGTTTGGGAAGAGATGCCGCCCTACCCCAATATAAAAGCCCCCAGCGGGGGTTTGGGGGAGAAAGGCTGACCTACATCACTGTCTATCGC
>JBBSEE010000550.1:0-2728 GCA_038239995.1 Chloroflexia bacterium
ATGCTTCGACAATCGCGCGGGCGCGGCGGGGGCCGAGGTTGGGCACCTCGTGGATGCGCTGGGGCTGATTATCCAACACGTCCAGCACATCCTTGCCAAAATAGCCGACAATGTGTTCGGCCAACACCGGCCCTACTCCGCGCAACAGCCCACTGCCGAGGTAGCGTTTCAGGCCCATAATCGTCGAGGGGGTGGCGATGCGATAACGCTCCACGTTCAGTTGCTTGCCATAGCTGGGGTGTTGCACCCACTTACCCTCTAGCTGCAACGCCTCGCCCACGCTTACCCCCGGCAGGTAGCCCACGATGGTCAGCGGCTCTCGCACTCCCGTGATATGTAGTTTAGCGATGGTGTAGCCGTTCTCCTCGTTGCTGAAGGTGACGCGCTCCAAAGTGCCTTCGACCGTCGCGCTAGAGCCAGCCTCACCGCCTATTATCTCCTCGGCCTCATCGCTAGTGACGAGGCGGCGACGCTTAGGCTTCTGGCTAGGCGAGGCCGCCGCATAAACCGGTGCCGCCTCCCGTTCCGGCGCGGCATAGTCGGGCGCATCCGGCGCGGATTTGCGGCGCGGCAGTGGCGGCTTGCGGGTAGGATATGCGGGTCGGTAGTCCATAGCTTTCTCTTGGTTTGAGGGTTAAGTTAGATGAGTAGGTTAATCAATGGTCGCTTGCAGTGCGTGTATCGCGGCGGTCTCCCCTTAGAGGATATGTAGCACTTGACCCTGTAGTGCGGACAGCAGGTCGTGGACCTCGGTTTGGCTGAGGGGGAAGTCGGCAGCCACTTTGTCGCGGATTGCGGCGAGGCGAACTTGGGTCTCCTGCATCTGGGGCAGAGCGGCAGCCCCTTGCTCGGCGAATAGCTGATTCCGCTGCCGCAGCAGTTGCTTGGTCTCGCGGAAGGCGGGCACCGCGTCAGGCAACGCATCCTCGGCAATAGTGTGCCACATGGCGGCAAGTTCGCGGTATTGCGCGGCGACCGGCTGCCAATGCGGGCGGCTCAGAGTTGCGTTCGCCTCATCCAGAAAGTCGGCATACATGGCGCGGAAGCCGCTGCCGGGGGTGTCATAGGTCTCAATATAGTGGAACACCCAGCGCAACGCATCGTAGAGGAACGGGCCGCGTGGGAACACCTTGGCCCAACCCTTCTTATCCTTTGGGTTCAATATCATATCCGCCCACTTGGACAGCGCGGTGAGGCCAAAATTAGCAATACTCGGCTTCAGCATCCCCTGCACGCCAGCGCGAATGCCCGCTTCGACAGCGGAGGCGAGGTCGTTCAGCTTGCTATCGGGGTCAAAGGTGGTGAGGCGGTGCTTCTGCGCGGTAATCGCGGCGCGGGCGGCGGCTAGCTCATCAGCGGTGATGGTCAGGGGGCTGACGGCTTTGTCACCGATATAGGCAAGCCCATCGGCGAGGCCGTAGACTACGGCGGTATGCTCCATGTACTTGACCATGCTGGCGGGGAACGCTTGATATGGGAGGCTAGCGCGGTCCAGCGCGAGAATAGCGGGACGGCCTTCGGCCAGCGCGTCGTGGAGATGCTGGGCCGCCGCCTTGCCACCCGCGGTCTGCTTAATCGTCGCCTTCAAGCCGAGGCGTTGGTAGATGGCTGCGAGGAACTCGCCGCTGCTGCTATGATAGCGGGTGCCGATGTACAGGCTGGGCGTATCGCCGAACTCGAACACGAAATAGGCCGCCCCTACCCCGCCGCCAATGCCCAGTAGCATCGCTTCGCTGAAAGGTTGGCCGCTATGCGGATTGACTATCCCTTGATGAGCTAGCACATTGCGGAGGGCACTGGTCTCGCTGTACTTGCCGCCGAACTGTTGGTAATTGAGGATGAGCATTCGACTGCTCCTTTCTAGGGCTGCTTATCTAACTCGTACCCACCCCCAACCCCTCCCTGCGGGAGGGGAGTCAACGCCATCCCCCCTCTCCTCCCGTGTGGGAGGGGAGGGGGGGCGGGAGCGGGAGGAGGCTAGAAGGGAAGTTCCTCAGCTTCTAGTTCGGCTTCTTCGACGGGGCGGCGAGCGGCGGGGCGGCCACTGCCATTGCCGTTGCTGCGGGCGGTGGTGCCGTTGCTGCGGGTGGGGGCGGCGACTGGTTCGCTGTGGTCTTCCCCAACTTCGGCAGTCGGCGGCTTGTGGTCCAGCATCATCATCTGGGAGGCGACGATTTCGGTCTTGTACCGCTTCACCCCCTGCTGGTCTTCCCACGAGCGGGTCTGCAAGCGGCCCTCGACGTAGATTTGGCTGCCCTTCTGCAAGTATTCGTTGCAGGTTTCCGCCAGCTTATCCCACGCTACGATGTTGTGCCATTCGGTCTCTTCACGGGCTTGGCCGCCGTCTTGGGCGGCGATGTAGCGGTTGGTGGCAAGCGAGAAGGTGGCGACCGCAGTGCCAGCGGCGGTGTAGCGGAGTTCGACGGCTTGACCGAGGCGGCCAATCAGCATCACCTTGTTTAGAGTGCGAGACATGGTAAGGTTCGTCCTTTCTGGTTCTAGTTAGCTCTTGTTAAGAGGCTAGGTTATCAGTTCAGCTTTACGTTTCGGTTGTTTGAACAAAAGTCGGGCGGGCATCGTGCCCATGCGGGAGCGGACACACTAGCGGGACGCGCGACGCGGCGCGGCTTCCGCTCTGGCAGGGGTGACGGTAGGTTGGCTGCGGCGCAACGGGGTCACGTTGCTAGGCAGTGGGGCGGGTTCCGACTCGCGCGGCGGCGTGGGGCGC
>JBBSEE010000551.1:0-2725 GCA_038239995.1 Chloroflexia bacterium
ATCGCTGCCGCCTCCGCCAAGCTGCCCGCCCCCACCACGCTATGGCCTTGCGCCCGCAGCGTGGTGTTCAGCGTCTCGCGGATACTGGCATTGTCGTCTACCACGATAATCGGCGGGTGTTCCGGCTGCTGACCGGAGGCGCGGGGGTTGATGGACCACTGGCCCAACACCGCGGCGTTCAGTTCGCTAGTGCTGGCCTGCACGAGGTCAATCACCTCGCGGCGGGTGATACCGCCATTGTCCTCATCATCGTTGGCAATCCCCAACGCGGAATCACTCATCAGCAGTTCGTCAATCCGCGCCATGGGGTTGTCCTCATCCTCGGAGAGTTGCACCTTGCCGCCGGGTAGCTTCAGCTTATCGCCGATAATCCGCACCGTCTCCCATTCCACTTGGTCGGGGCGGCGGGTTTCCTCGCGCCATACGTCCGCTTCCAGCAGGGTGCGTTGCATCTTCGGCTCGATGAGGGGCAGGGTAATGGTGAAGGTGCTGCCCATTCCGATGCCCTTGCTGAACACCGCGATAGTGCCACCCATCATGGTGACGAGGCGGCGAGTAATAGCCAGCCCCAGCCCGGTGCCCCCGTAACGGCGGGTCGTGGTCGCGTCCACTTGGCGGAACTCATCGAAGATGAGCCGATAGCTGCTCTCCTCCAGCCCAATGCCGGTGTCCACCACGGTGATAGACCACCATTCGGGGCTAATCAGCTTCAGCTTGATGGTGATGGAGCCAATATCGGTGAACTTGACCGCGTTTGCCAGCAAGTTGAGCAACACCTGCTGCAAGCGTTGCTGGTCGCCCATCAACTGGCGAGGCAGGGCGGGGTCAACATCAAGCTGCCGCGCAATGCCCTTCTCCTCGGCTTGTGGTTCGATAATCGCCAGCGTAGTGTTCGCTAGTTCGCGGGGGGAAAACGGTTCGCTGTTCAGGTCGAAGCGACCCGCCTCAATCTTGGACACATCCAGCACGTCGCTAATCAGTTGCAGCAAGTCCTTGGCGTTATGGTGGATGCGCTCCAACGACTTGTGCTGCCCCTCGCTGGGTTGCCCATACACCCCTTGCATCAGCACATCGGAGTAGCCGATAATCGAGTTGAGGGGGGTTCGCAACTCGTGGCTCATGGTGGCAAGGAACTCGCTCTTCATCTGGCTGGCGGCGATTAGCTGTTCATTGGCAGCACGGATGTCGGCGTAGAGGCGGGCGGTCTCAATCACGGTGGAGGATTGGTCGGCAAACAGGGTTAGCAGCCGCTCATCGCGCTCGCTGAACACCCGCTTCTCGGCGTTGTCCAGCACATCCAACACCCCAATCAGGTCGCCGCGACGGGTGAGTAGGGGCACGCCAATGACCGCACTGAAGTTATTGCCCGCGTAGATGGGGGCTTGGCCGGGCCAGCGCGAGTAGTTGCTGACCCGCTGGGGACGACGATTGGTCGCCACCCGCCCGGCCACCCCCTCGCCGAGGTTAAGGGTTTTGCCGGTCAAGGGGGGCATGATGTTATAGCTAGCCACTGCTTCGACTCGACCATGAGCGCGGTCAAACACATACATCACCCCGCTATGGGCCGCCAACAGCTTGACCGCCCGCTCGGTAATCATCTGCAACAGCTTAGGCAAGTCGCGCTGGTTGGCGATTTCGTTGGCGGTGCGATAGAGCATCTCCATCTCCTGCGCCCGCCCCTCCGCCTCTTTGAACAGGCGTAGGTTCTCCAACGCCGTGACCACATAGCCGCTGAGGATACCGAACACCTCTAGGTCGTCGGCATCGGTGAGGGCATCGGGCTGCTGGATACCCGCCACCATTATCCCCAGCAGCCGCCCCCGACTGACCATCGGCACGAGTACCGCCCGCTGCAAGTGTAGCCGATTGAGCAGTGGGGTGATTAGCCCCACCCCCTCGCGGCTACACAGCACCGCCCGCCTTTGCACCGTGAGCATCGCCCAGCGGGCCTCGTCGTCGCGGATGCTGAGGCGCAGGGCGGGTTTGCTCTCGCCCTTGCCCGCCTCGGCTCCCGCGGCGGTGGTGAGTTGGTCGCTCTGGTTCAGCATAATCAAGCTGCGCTCGAAGCTGAAGTCGCGCACAATCTCATCGGCAAGGTATTGCAGCAGCTTGTCTTGGTCCATCGCGCTGTTGATGGTCTCGCCGATGCGGTGCAGGGTAATCATCCGCCGCACCTGCTTGTCCAGCCGCTGGTTCGTCTCGCTCAGTTCCACGCTCATCCGCGTCGCGGCGCGGTTGTGGTCATCGAGCAAGGAGTAGGCATCCTCCAAGCTGCGGTGTTCATCCACCAACTCGCGGTGGCGACGGCCCGTCTTTACCGTGAGGCTGACAATATCCATCAGGGGGTTGAGCATCAGCAAGTCGTTGGGGCTGTAGGCATCGGGCACTGCGCTCTCCACGTTGAGGGCACCGCTAATCTCCCCGTCAATGAACAGCGGCACCACTACCCGTGAGCGCATTGGGGCGGTGTTTAGTTCGCCAGTGTTGGTGATTCCCTCATAGCTGGGCACGCGGCGGGTGTCGCCGATAATCCGCGCCCGTCCGCTGCTGAACACTTGATGAATCACCCCCCGCTGCTGGGAGAAGAGTTCCACCAGCTTGTTCTGGTCGGCAGGGATACCCCACTGCGCGGCGATGTGAATCTCCTCGGTGTGGAGGTCACGTAGCACAAGGCCCACATGGTCGCAGCGCACCAGTTCGCTGATGCGGGCCAGCAGCTTGAGCA
>JBBSEE010000552.1:0-2712 GCA_038239995.1 Chloroflexia bacterium
AGCCATTACTAACCTTAGAACTCATTTGGAAACTGGACATACCAGCGGGTCGCTTGGTAGAATATAAGCATGAATAACCGCAAACCCTACCAAAGTGACCTGAGCGATGGCTCAGTGGGAGCTAATCGCCCCCCTCATACCCCCACCCCCTAAAGAAGGGCGACCGCGCAAATACCCTATGCGCGAAATCCTCAACGCTATCTTCTATGTGGTGGATAATGGCAGCAAATGGCACAATCTGCCGCATGACTTTCCCCCTAGTAGTACGGTCTACTACTGGTTCGCCAAATGGCGCGATCATGGCTTGTTCGAGCACATTCATGACCAGCTTCATCAACAAGTTCGCCAACAGGTCGGACGTGAACCTCTACCCAGCGCGGTCATCATTGACTCTCAAAGTGTCAAGATGAGCGAAAAAGGGGGCGGCGCGGCTACGATGCCGCCAAGAAGCTAACCGGGCGCAAACGCCACATCGTGGTGGACAGCGAAGGATGGCTGGTCGAAGTGGTGGTGCACGCAGCCAACATCGCGCACCGTGATGGGGCCAAGCTGGTGTTGCAGCGGATGGCAGACGACCAGCCCAACCCCCGCTTGAAGCAGATCTGGGCGGATAGTGCCTACAATGGCGACCTTGACGCATGGCTAGCGGAGCAAGGTTGGGGCTGGGAGTTGGTACGAGTGCGGCGGCCCGCGGGTAGTCAAGGCTTTGTGCTGCTGCCACGCCGCTGGGTGGTAGAGCGCACCTTTGGCTGGATGGGACACGCAGGTCGCTTGAGCAAGGATTATGAGACGCTGACCCAAAGCTCTGAGGCGATGATTCATTTGTCAATGTGCCGCTTGATGCTCAAGCGTCTGACGCGACTTCGTTGTTTAGCGAGTTTCCAAATGAGTTCTTAGAACTCATTTGGAAACTGGACATACCAGCGGGTCGCTTGGTAGAATAGAAGCATGAATAACCGCAAACCCTACCAAAGTGACCTCAGCGATGCTCAGTGGGAGCTAATCTCCTGACCAAGTGAGTTTGGCGCGATGGCCCAGTGCCCCATCCCAGATTACCGCCGCCACTCCGCTCTGCTTAAACTGGGTTAGGGTCGCGGCGCAGCTTTCTTTCTTCATGTTCGCTTGCCAAGCCCAATGCAGCTTACCCGCCCGCCTATCCACCGCCAGTGCCAGATAACCCCAATCGTAGACCAGCTGCATCCGTTGCACTGGCTTGTAGCCGCGACCAGCCCACACCCGCCGCACTTGCCCGATTAGCCCATCGCGCATCTCGTCGGCCCAGACAATCACGGCGCTAGCACTGACTTGCTGCTTGTGCAACTCAACAGTTAGTCCCCCTTTTTTCCAACCCTGCGCCGCTTGGGCATCGGCTTTGAGCGCATGGGGACGCGGTACTTTCTTCTTAACCCCCAAGTGCTGCAGCAAACTGTAGACCCCGGTGCGGCGATAGTGTACCTGATACTTGTCTTCGAGGTGGCGTTTGATGTCCTGTGCCGTGTAGAGCTGGCCTTGATTGATGTCGCGCAGCATGATTAGGGCGTTTACTGGCCGTTGGCGATGAACAGGGCGAGCAGGGCCTTCTGCGCGTGCAGGCGGTTCTCTGCCTCGGCGAACACCACACTGTGGGGGCCGTCCATCACCTCGTCGGTGATTTCGCTGCCGCGATGCGCGGGCAAGCAGTGCATCACCAGCACATTGCGGTCGGCCTTGTCCACCAACGCTTGGTTGACTTGGTAGGGGGCGAACAGCTTGGCCCGCTGCTCCGCCTCTGCCTCCTGCCCCATGCTGGCCCATACGTCGGTGTAGATTACGTCCACGCCACGCACTGCATCGGGGTCGCTAGTGAAGGTTAGCTGCGCCTTGCTGGCGGCGAGTGCGCGGGCCTGCGCCTCTACCTTCTTAATCTCCACATCGTAACCTTCGGGGTGAATGACGGTCATGTTCATCCCCAGCGTGGCGCAGAGCAGCAGCAGGCTGGCGGCCACATTGTTACCGTCGCCCACGAAGGCGAGGTGCAGTCCCTTGAGTTCGCCCCGCTGCTCGTGGATGGTGTATAGGTCGGCGAGGGCTTGGCAGGGGTGTTCATCGTTGCTCAGGCCGTTGATGACCGGCACCCCCGCATACTCGGCTAGCTCCACCACCTTGTCATGCTCGAACACGCGGGCCATGATGCCGTCGCACATCCGCCCGAACACGCGGGCAATGTCCGCGGTACTCTCGCGCTTGCCCATGCCGATGTCGTTGGGGCTGAGGTAGAGGGCGTGGCCGCCCAGTTGAGCCATGCCCACCTCGAAGCTGACCCGCGTGCGGGCACTGGGCTTCTCGAATATCATTGCCAGCGTTCGCCCATGCAGGATGTGGGTGTGGCTCTCGCCCATCTTGACCCGCCGCTTCAGGTCGGCAGTGGTCTCGAATACCATGCGGTACTCCTCGGCGGTCAAATCTGCGCTGCTGACTAGGTTACGTCCCTTCATGCTGCGGGCCATTTATCCCTCCTTATTGTTGATGCCCCCTCCCGCCGGGAGGGGAGATAGCCAATTGCCTCATGCCTCACAGATAATCGTGCCTGCTTCGCCCTTCAAGGTGGCAAGGGCGTTCTCGATGCTAGTGATATGGGCGATGCGCCCGGCGGCACTATCGGCGAAACGCATCGCAGCCAACACTTTGGGTAGCATACTGCCCTTAGCGAACTGACCCTGCTCGATGTAGCCC
>JBBSEE010000553.1:0-2710 GCA_038239995.1 Chloroflexia bacterium
GTAAACTGGATGTAGTACAATAGTTACAGCAACAGCATTCGTGGCCCTATGCCCTCGGCGCCCTCTGCTGCGTAAACTGGATGTAGTACAATAGTTACAGCAACAGCTACTTGATAGAACGATGACTAGGGCCGGAGCAAGCAATGAAGCTGAACGAACTCACTGCCCAGCAGGTCAACGCGCAACGCCGGTTGTACATCCTCAGCCTGCTGCATACCCGCCCCCACACCGAGGCGGAGTTGTACGCTGCCCTCGTCGCCAACGGTTTGCTCACCCCTGACCGCCACGACCAAACCGTGATGAGTAGTGCCCAGCACTCCCAGTTCCGCCGCGACCTTGCCGCCATCCGGGCCATAGGCTGCGACATCCAATGCGACCGCCGCACCTCGCTCTACACGTGGTGCAACTCCCCCTTTGGCCTCGCTCTCCCACCTACTCACCTGACTGCCTTCGCCATCATCCTCGATACCTTCACCGCCACCCACCTCCCCCACGCCGCCGACATCCGCGCCCTGCTCACTCGCCTGCTCAACCTACTCCCCGCCGAGCAGCAGCGTAGTGTCACCAGCCGCCGTCGCCCCTTCACCATTGACCTGCACGAACTAAGCAACTATAGCGATGCCGACCAGCACAACCTTGGTTGTATCGAACGTGCCATCGAGCAGCGGATGCGGCTGCACTTTACCTACCGCACCCCCCGCGACGGCAGGGAGCGGCAGCACGAGGTCGAGCCGCTCAAGCTACAATATCGCGGCGGCCACGTCTACCTGCACGGCTGGCATATTCGCCGCAACAAAGAACTACCCTACCGCCTAGATAACATCATCCCCCACAGTGCAAGGGTGGGCAACACCCCGGTGCAACATCAGCGGGTAGGAGCGCAACCCATCACCATCTGCTACCGACTCGGCGCGGCGATTGCCCGCAACCCCATCAGCCAGCACTTCGACCACCAGCAGGTCGAACATCACCCCGACGGCTCGGCCACCGTCACTGCCCAGACCCGCGACCTGTTCGAGGCGCGACGCATCCTGCTATCATATGGCGAACACTGCACCGTCTTCGGCCCCCCCGCCCTCGTCACCGAAATGCGCCAAACCGCCGCCGCGATGTGCCGAAATTATGATAACTTGCCCGCATGAGCAGAATCCTGCACATTGCCACCTGCTAGAATATCATCACAGGCCCAATCAACCCAAAAAGGAGGTGAAAACATGACCGCACCCGAAACGAAACTAAGCTGGTTCAGTGCCTTGATGCGTGGCGAAGAGGCGGAGGATAGTGGCGGTGCAGGCGACCTGCTGGCGAATTACTACGCTAACATCGCCACTGGACCAATGGCCGATTATCGTTACATCTTTCAGTCAGGAGGAAAGAAGGGGCAGAGCTACTACAATCACGCCCTCGACGGGATAAACGTGCTGCACAAGCTGCGTGAGGCCGGGGTGGTGGACATCAGTGAACTGGAGGAGCAATTGCTGCTCCTTGCCTTCACCATTCACGACATCAACAAGATTGAACCTTATGGTGGCCGCGATAGCAAGGATAGCTACACCCGCATCGCTAGCGTAGAAAACATTGCTGCCGAGCTAGCCCGCATCCACGCCGAACGCTTCCTTGAAGACTGGCGAGATTATATCGAAGACATTCGCCTGCTTGCTCACTTTCAGCAGCACGACAAAGCCCCCCTCTTTGACCTCGACCTCACCCGTCATCCCAACTATATGCTGGGTCATGCCCGGCTAAAGCAAATCGGCAAGCTAATATACGCCGCCGACAACCTCGACCTTTCGCACACCTTGGCGGAGACTAACCACAAAGCCGTTTTCCTGTCCGAAATCAACGCTTTGACCGACCAAGCTTGGCAGTGGGTGACGCACCGCGTAGGAGAAAATCGGGGTTTGCTCACTAATATCATCCACAATTGCGTCGTCGCCCACCTACGCAGCCGCTATCCCCATATCGTTGACCTGCTATACTACCCTGAAGGAGTGGCTTACCTGCTGCCTAGCGATGAGCGGTTGCTCTGGTCGGCTGCCGACACCGAGGCGGTGGCCGCGCTGGTGGCACAAGCGGTTGCTAGCAAGCAGGGGGCCAGCATCAGCCAGTTCGTCAAGGCCAGCCCCGTCGGCATCAAGGCGGACCGCGCCGCTACCGAGGGCGGGGCTAGCTACAGCGACATCCTTTGGGAGATGCGCCGTATTGTCGAGCGCAAGAAGTATAAGGAGGATTGGCACGCTCTCTACATTGCTAACCTGAGTGTAGACATCGCTGCAGCTGCGACCTCGCCTGCGGCTGCCCATGCCCAAGCCTTGCGCGAAGGCGCACAGCCGATGGTTCCCTATCATCAAGCTGCACTCCAGCGTGGCGAAATGGCGGCTGCCTATCGCAACCTACTTGACGGCCATCTAAAGAACAAGCTGGGTAAGCAAACCCCGTGGCAGCGCGTCTACGCCCTGCTGGACCTCACCCCTGAGCAGCAGGCGATTGCCGACCAAGTGAACCCCTATCGGCGCGGCTACTTCATCACCCGTGATAATCCCAACGACGATAGCCTCGATAGCTTGTTCCAGCGGATGTTGGCCGATGTGGCCGCACTGGCGGGGGAGCAGCCCGCTGCCCCACCCGACAGCCGCGACTTTGCCACCTACCTCGCCGCCAACCTCGAAGTTGGCCCCGCCAGCCTCCGCAACTTCCGCGCCCAACTTGA
>JBBSEE010000554.1:0-2697 GCA_038239995.1 Chloroflexia bacterium
CGCGTTCCTCGTCGCTAAGGTTGATGATATGCTTCTTCTTCGGCATGGTGGTCACTCCTTTCGGTTGGAAAGGATTATACCACCTTTGATGAGGGCCATCAATATCTATATGTTAAGGTACTAGCTACTAGAGGAGAAATCGCCCAAAGCCTGTTCGTTGCCTCAAACGGACTCTCCAATGGTATGCTCGACCATTGCTGCCTTGATGTTACCACACCTGTGCCTTATCATACGCCAATACCCGGTGGAATTCGCAATGGGCAGTGGGAGGGCACCAACAATATGTATTTCTATCCTAACCGCGCCCAACTTGCCGACCCTATCATTCCGGGAGGGCATATGATAGGCTCATGGGGAGGCTCAAATGCCTACATAGCAGCGGTCACAGAGATAGTGTGGACCTATGACAACTGGCTCTGGCTATACCAAGTACAACACGAATATCCCAACGGTCAAGGTAATCAGCATTACGTCCCAGCTATCGTTTTCCATGTCAATGATTACCCTAACCAAGACACTTGTTCAGCAGGCCATTACGACTCCAGCTACTACACTACGTTGCCATACAGTGGGGCCTATACTCACTCCCCTTGTGCGCTAGGCCGTAACAGCGAACTTCGCATCTTCCCCACAGCGATTACTAATTTTGCTTGGTCCTCTCCATATCTTGTGCAGGGTAAGTGGTATCAGGATAGCGGCGGTCTGCACACGATAAATGTTGATGATTACTACATTAACATAGGACCAGTAGGAGACCAATCGCCAGTGAGAAGAGACAACGAAGGCAAGTTCTGCTTTGACGATAACAACAAATGGGTGACATGGTGCCCTTGATACATCCGTTGCTGTAAATCAAATCCGATGCAGGCAAACGGAACTATGTCGCACCGCAAGCTCCCTCTCTCCAACCTAGTTGGGAATAAAACAAAGGAGATTATGATGAAACTGCTACTTCTAGTCAGCAAGCTGATATCCATAACTGCCATGTTGGTGATGACAATCGCTCTACTAGCTTGCGACAGCACTAATCCACCAGCAAGGTCGGCTCAAACGCAACCAACTCAAGTTCAGTCCAAGCCTCAGTCGCAGGCAACTCCAACCTATACGACTCCTACACTAGTACGTAGGGCGGATTTTGGTGCTTGGAGCTACGCCGCGCAACGCATGGGTAACGATACGATTACACCTCTTGGAGGTAAGCAGATTAACCCCGGTGATGTATTTGCCAAAGTGAGCTACAAGTACGATACGGCAGACGACGTGCGTCGCTATGCTGAGGCGAATCGAAGCGGGTTGCAGAAGGTGAGGGATGTTGGTGGACAAGCGGAGGTGTTTATTACCTTTCGCACCTACGTTCAATCAGACCAGTTTCGCACATTCGTTAAGACTTATGGATTGCAGGAGCCATGGTCAGCGGTACGGACAATCACCGACCCCACCGTACCTAACGGCTATGGTAGTATAATGGGGGTTCACCCAGTAGGTAACGACCCCGACCCACTGCCAGCTTCCACTATAGATGATTATCTGAACGCAGCGGGGCATCCCACCCTAAAAGGTGTCTTCTTCACCCGTGCTTGGGTTGATGCTAAAGAGTTGTCTGCCATCGCAAGCGACCCCAGTGTGTACTTCGTTGACATTACCCCTGACCTAGTACGCATGGATTTGGCTGCTAATGGGGTAGAGAACGCCGATAAGGTAGATGTCGAGGTTGAGCCTAATACCCCGTTCCACACCATGGAGCTAGCCGGGCTGGACCTATTCAAGTAATCGGCAGAAGAGCAATACGAGTGCAGCAAAGAGAGGATGCGCGACATGGTGCATCCTCTTTTCGTTGCCAGCTATCCACCCGCCTCCGCCCCTGCCCCTACCTGCTTCAGGGCGAACTCGGCACGGGCGAGGTGGTAGGGCAGGGCCATGTGGCGGCAGGCGTAGGCGGCCTGCTCTAGCAGGGTGCAGGCTTGTTGTTGGGCGGCGAGGTCATGCGCGGCGGCGGCGCGGCGTAGCAGCATGGTGGCATACTCCTGCTGCACGATCATCGCCTCGTAGGCATTGCCCAGCCGCGCCATCGCCTCAAGACAAGCCTGATAGTAGCGAGCCGCCGCATCCCACTGCTCTAGGGCATCGTGGAGCAAGGCTTGGGCCCGGGTGGTGTAGTAGAGGCGGTCATCTTCCGACCAACTTGCGTCTAGCGATTCCTCCATGTACTGAACGTAGCGGCGGGCGGGCTGCCACTCGCGGCAGCGCAAGTGGTAGCGCAGCAACTCTAGGGCCGCATCCGCCCGCCAGAACACCGCCCCGCTGATTTGGTTGAACACTCGGCTCGCGTAATCCAGGGCCTCGGCATCGTCACCCTTCAGCCGACTAAGCTCGGCGAGGTAGACCATCACGCTCATCAGGGCCAGCTTATAATCGGTGCGGCGGGCCACCTCGTAGCCCTCGCGCAGGCATCGCTCGGCTTGGAACAAGTCGCCGTACTTCAGGTAGGCGTAGCCCGCATCGCACATCACGCGGCAGACAGTGGTGCGGTCTTCGATATGGGCACACAGGGCCACCGCCTTACCCGCGTATGCGATGGCGCGGTCAGCGTGGCCGCTGGTAATGTAGAAACCCGCCACTAGACGGTAGGTATCCGCCTTGCACAATGCGTCACCGCTTAGTTCGGCCTGTTCGAGGGCAGCGGAGTATAGTCGGTGC
>JBBSEE010000555.1:0-2694 GCA_038239995.1 Chloroflexia bacterium
TGCCCCAAGAAGGCCAACGCCAAGTAGCAGTATTCGGCGGATAGCTCGGTGGAACCAACCTCCTCGCAGATACGCACCACCTCTAGCAAGGTGGCCTCGCCCTCGGCGTAGCGGCCCAGCCCCACGTAGGCCACCCCCAGATTGCCCATCACCTGTATCTCCCATGTGCGCTCGCCCAGTTCGCGCATTATGTTCAGGGCATCATTGAAGTAGCCCACCGCCTCGGCATAATCGCCCATCTCTTTGGTGGTCACGCCCAGATTGTTCAGGGTGCTGACCACGCCGCGCCGGTCGCCCAGTTGGCGGAACAGTTCCATCCCCTGCCGCTTGTACTGGTAGGCCTGCTGATAGTGGCCCAGCATCTCGTGGGCCGCCCCCAGCAGGCTCATGATGCGGGCGGCTTGGGGTTGCGCGTTGATGCTCTGGCACAGGGCAAGGGCCTGCTCCGCGATGCTCAGAGCCGCCTCGGCGCGACCCAGCCGATATACCACTATCCCCTTCCAGTACAAGGCCCGCACCAGCTCGACCGGCAACCCGGCGGCACGGGCAATCTCCTCGGCATGGGTGGCACTCTCTAGTGCGGTGCGATGGTCGCCCTGATGGTCTTGGGCTTGCACTAGCCCAACCCATGCCCGTGATTGAGCGGCAAGGTCGCCACTCGCCTCGCCCGCCGCCAACATCGCCTGAAACGCCTCGATTGCTTCAGGGTAGCGGGTCTGCACGAACAGGGACTGGCCCAGCCCTTCGCTCAATTTGATGCGCTGGGGGGCGTGTTTTGCGCCGTCGGGCAGGAACTGCAATGCCTTACGATAGAAGCCAATCGCCGCGGCGGGGGCGTAAGTATCATGCGCTTGCTGCGCTGCCCGCGCGTACCAATCCGCCGCCTTGGCCTTGTTCTCGGCCAACTCGTAGTGTTCGGCAATCAGCCCCGCGTACTCGTCCACCCGCTCGCCGCTGCGCTCGATTAGCCACTCCGCCACTTGCGCGTGGTACTGCCGCCGTAGCCGCTTCAGCACGCTCTCGTAGGTGACATCGCGCAACACCGCGTGCTTGAAGGTATACTCGTGGTCGCCCGCAAAGGCGGATGCTGACCGCCCGTATATCAACTCCTTGACCTGCAATACGCCCAGCGGCGCATCAACTGCGCTCCCCTTGTTCAGCCGCTGCACCGCGCTATCCCAGAAGATGCGCCCCACCACTGAGGCCCGCTGCAAGGTCTCCCGTTCGGCGATGGGCAAGCCATCCAGACGGGCTTGCAACACGCCGGTGAGGGTAGCGGGGATGCGCCGCTCGGCCATTCGCGCCACCTCGACCTGCCACTGTTGCTCGCCCTTGACGATGATGCCTTCTTCAATCAGCACCTTAATCAATTCTTCGAGGTAGAAGGGGTTGCCCTCGGTGCCCTCCACCACCAACCGCTGCAACTCGGTGGGTATCTGGCGCACCTTGCGGAGAATGTCGGCGACGAGGCGGCGGCTGTCGTCCTCGCTCAGGGGTTGGAGGTCGAGGCGGGTGTAGTCGGGTAGGCCCGCGCCCCATTGTGGCCGCCGCTCAAACAGGGTGGGGCGGGTGGGGCAGATGAATAGGATGGGCAAGCTGACGCACTCGCGCATCACCGCCTCTAGCAGGTCCAGTGAACCATCGTCCGCCCAGTGCAGGTCATCGAGCAAGATTAGCACCGGGGCGGCGGCGGCGACCGCGGCGAAGAACTGGGCGGCGGCGTGGAAGGCGCGGTCGTGTATCTGCCGCGCATCGTCGCGGATGCCGCGCAGGTGGGGGCTAGCCGCAAAGTTGAAGCCGACAAGGTGGCCGATGAAGTGGGCCTGCGCCACGCTGTCCGCCCCCATGAATCCCACGATGCCGCGCTCCAGCTTGTCCCGCGCCTCGGCGGCGCGGTCGCTGTCACGAATACCGAAGCGGGAGGCGAGCAGGTCGCGGATGAGGGCGTAGGGCAGGCGCATCATCTGCTGGTCGGCGCGGGCGCGGAACAGCCACATCACCTCCGGCTGCCCCTCGAACCAGCGGTTGAACTCGTGCAGCAGCCGCGACTTGCCTAGCCCCGCCTCGCCCACCACTGTGACTAGCCGCAGCCCGCCCCCCGCCGCCACCTGCTGGGCGGCCTCCTGCAACACCCGCAACTCAGCATCGCGGCCCACCATCTGGGTTTCGATTCCCTCGACCCCGCGATTGGTGACGCGGAAGGAGCGGGGGCGTTCGCCACGCACGAGGTAGGCTAGCACCGGCGCGTTCTTGCCCTTGAGCGTGAGCGGCTCTTGCGGTTGGGTATCGAACACGCCGCGCACCTGCTTCTCGGTGGCCTCGGCGATGAGGATGCCACCAATCGGCGCGACCTGCTGCAACCGCTCGGCAATGTTGACGGTATCGCCCATCGCGGTGTACTCGGCGGTTGTGCCCATCACCGCCAGCAGCACCGGCCCCGTGCTGATGCCGATGCGGAGGTGGAGGCGGTCATCGGGGGGGCGTTGCTCGTCGCGGTTGAGGCTGGCAAGGGCGGCCTGCATCTCCAAAGCCGCCTGTATGGCGCGGTCAGGGTCATCCTCGCGGGCGGCAGGCACGCCGAACAGGGCCATCACCGCGTCGCCCATGTGCTTGTCAATCTTGCCGCCCCGCGCGGTGATGATGTGGTCCAGCCGCGCCCACAGCCGATTCATGGTCTCGCCCACTTCCTCCGCA
>JBBSEE010000556.1:0-2691 GCA_038239995.1 Chloroflexia bacterium
GAACGGCCAGGGGTCGAGCCAGACTTGCACGCGGTCGCGGATATGGCCGAACTGTGACGATTGGTACAACGCCGCCGCCGCGCCTGCAAATATCAACGCCGCTGCCGCCACATACCACCCCTGCCCACTGGCGACGTAGAGCATGGTGACGAAAATACCAAAGAAGAGCAACGCCGCGCCGAGGTCGCGTTGTATCACCACCGTGACCACCGCGAGGGCGAGGATGAGCAGCAAGGGAGCAAGGTAGGGGATGGGCGGGACAGGCAGGGGGCCGAGGCGGAACTTGCGGTTGACCAGTAGGTCACTCTTGTCGTAGAGGTAAGCAGCGAGGAAGACCACAAGGATGACCTTCAGCAACTCGCTGGGCTGGAACTGGAAGAAGCCGAAGTCGAAGTATATCTTCACGTCGGGAGCGTCGGCGGGGCCGCGACCGAGGAAGATGGTGGCAATCAGCAGGCCGATGCCCAACACTGCCCACGTGTACTTGTAGCGGCGCAGCCACGCAAGGCTCTGGAACAGCGGGCTGAGGGTGAGCAGCAGCACCAGCAGGCCGAGGCCAATCCAAATCACCTGCTTGTTGGCGAGATAGTTCTGGCTCTGCCCCGCCGCGCTGAGTGCTGGCTGCAACCGCTGGCTGATGGTCAGGCCGAGGGCGGTGAGCAGCGCGACGGTAGGGAATATCACTTGGTCGGCATTGGGGCGGCTAATCGTCAGCCAGACGTTGACCACGAACAATAGGGCGATAAACACTATGCTAGTCCACAAGTCCCGCCACGTCAGCGCGAACGCCCCCAGCGGGGCGACCAACACCATGGTCAGCCCCAGCAGGCTAACCAGCGCGGGTACGACCAACAGTTGCAGTTCAGTCCAACGTAGGGCGCGGATACGTTGCATGGATTACCCCTATACCCTTAATCTAAAATCCAAAATCTAAAATCACAGATATTTGCCCAGCAACAGGCTGAGGCGTTGCTTCTCCTCGGCAGGAATGGCGGCGGGGTTGGTGAGGATGGAGTTCTCCAGCGCGTGGAAGCAGGCATGGTCGGCGATGTTGGCCGCGCCGATGCGGGCCACTGCGTCGCGCACGATGTTCTTGGCTAGGCCCGTGTTCTTCAATAGGTTCTGCACCACCATATCTACGGTGACGCTGGCGTGGCTGGGGTGCCAGCAATCGTAGTCGGTGGACATTGCCAGCGTGGCATAGCACATCTCCGCCTCGCGGGCCAGCTTCGCCTCCGGTATCACGGTCATCCCTACCACTGACGCGCCCCAGTTACGATAGGTCTCCGACTCGGCCATGGTGCTGAACTGCGGCCCCTCGATGCACACGTACATCCCGCCGTCGTGGATGTTCGCGCCGTTCGCCTGCCCTGCCGCCAGCAATATCTGGCGCATCGCGTCGCAAAACGGCTTGTCGAAGGTGACGTGAATGACGATGCCGCGTCCGAAGAAGGTGCGAGGGCGGGCCACGGTACGGTCGTATATCTGGTCGGGGACCACCACATCGAGGGGCGGTATCTCCTCTTTCATGCTGCCTACCGCGCTGACTGCAATCACATGGCGCACTCCCAGCATCTTCAGGGCATAGATGTTCGCCTGCACCGGAATCTCGGTGGGGCTGAAGCGGTGGCCGCGCCCGTGTCGGGCGATGAAGGCGACCCGCTGCCCCTCCAGTGTGCCAACGATGAGGCTATCGCTAGGCTTGCCGAAGGGGGTGTCAAGCTCTACCTCCTGCACCTCGCTCATGCCCTCGATGTTGTAGAACCCGCTGCCACCGATGATGCCGATGCTAGCAGTCAAGCCGTTGGTGTCGGTCATGCTTTTGTTCTCCTACCTGTAGTATGCGTGTTCAATCTTGATGCACCTATCCTCGACGTAGAGCAGGCCCGCTGCTTCCGACTTTTGTCGCGCTGCTTCGTTGGCGATGCCCAGTTGCAGCCAGACGGCTTTCGCCCCCCGCGCAATCGCCTCGTCCACTACCGGCGGGGTTTGGTCTGCCTTGCGGAAAACGTCTACGATGTCAACCTCGATGTCGGCGGGGATGTCGGCGAGGCTGGGGTAGCACTTTTGGCCTAGCACCTCGGTCTCGGTCGGGTTGACTGGGATGATATTATAGCCGTGCCGCTGCATATAGGCAGCCACCCCATAGCTGGGTCGCTCCGGCCTGCTGCTCAGGCCGACCACCGCGATGTTCTTGTAGCCAAGTATCTTTTTGATAGTCTCTTGTTCGTTCATATACACGCTCCTGTATGGTAGATTCGTTTGTAGCGCAAGGCGGATAATTGCGATGGGCGTTGAGGCGCGTCACCATTCTCCCCCACCAACCTCTGTAGCGCGAGGCGGATAATTGCGATGGGCGTTGAGGCGCGTCACCATTCTCCCCCACCAACCTCCCCCGCTGGGGGAGGCTTTTCTACTCAAACCTCAATGCACGTAGGTGGCGAACCAGTCAGCCAGCTTCATCTTCAGGTCGGGGAAGGCTTCGTAGCAGACGTGACCGGCGTTAGGGTAGAACATCATCTGCTTCTTTCCGGGGGCATCGGCGTAGATGAGTGCCGCATCGCGGGGGGGGACGACTACATCGTGGCCGCCCGCGATGACTAGCAGCGGCGATTTGATATGCTTGGCGAGGTCGGTGCGACTAACCCGCAGCGCGGCGCGGAGGGCGTGGTCATTGAACTGGAACAGGTA
>JBBSEE010000557.1:0-2688 GCA_038239995.1 Chloroflexia bacterium
AGGCCGGTTTGGGGCGTGATCTCCTTGTAGTCCGACTGGGTAGGCGCGGGGGTAAGGGTGGGTGGTGGGGGCACTGGCCCGCAGGTATAGGTGGGCGGCGGGACGAGGGTGACGGTTGATTCCGCAGTTGGAAGCATACTGGTCGCGCTAGGCAGCGGCGTGTTGGTAGGTAGGGGCGCAAGCGTGGCGGTGGGCATCACGGTGGCCTGCGCCACTGTCGCGGTGGGCGGCAGCGCGGTGTTGGTCGGCGAGGGAGCAGTATTGCCACCGCAACCCGCAAGCAAGAAGATTATCGCTAGCCCGACAATGATATGGGCGGTAGGCCATCTTGGTGGGTTTGTGTTAGTCATGTTTATCCCCTATTAGCCTCATGCCTCATGCCTCATGCCTCATGGCTACACTATTGAGGCGCATCAATGGTGATGCTATCGTTGAACCCCGCTAGCTTGATGTCCACCGTGCTATTGATGCTGGCTCCATTGCTGGGCAGGGTGATGACGAGACTCATCCGCCGCTGGAGGTGGTCCTCCTTACCCACCCACACCTCGGCGGCGATGTTCGCGCCTTCGATTGCCAGCCCCGCGTTGGCCGCCTTCAACTTGCCGCTGTCCACCCCGAACTTGAGGTGATAGCAATCCACCCCATCCACCGCCTCGTCGTTCAGCCTTAGCACATCGGTGTAATATTTGCTGCTATCGGCGAGGCTGTTGGGGTCAATCAACCCGCCCAGCCCGGTGTCGCCCGTCTGCTTGGCCCAATCGCTGGTGCCGGGCCGCTTTAGCCAGCTATCCTTGCCAATCACCACAATCTCGCCAATTAGCGGGCTACGCATCGTATAGCGGTCGGGGCGGACAATCTCGCCACTGAGGGTAAGCTGGCTGGGTTGGTTGCCCCCGCCGGGTAGGTTGCTGAAAGTCGCGGTCATGGTGTAGCGCATGGTGGCAACCTTGTTCATCGCCGCATCCGCATCGGCCAGCAGTAGGGCGGGAGCGCGGTTGCCAGTCAGCGTTACCGGCTTCGTGCCCCCGCCCCCCACCACTAGCCACACCGCCGCACCGACCAGCGCGACCGCCACCAGCCCTATCAATATCCAACCTAGCCGCCCGCCACCCTGCCTCACGATACCTACTCCTCACCAGTGGCAAGGGCGGGCTGCCGCCCGCCCCTACGTCATGCGATTTTAGATTTGGGATTTTAGATTTTGGATTGGGTAAAGCCGTCCGCTTTTCCGCTGCTCCGCTGAATCTAATCCGCTGGCTAGTCCGTAGTTACGATGAACGTTGATGCGCTTCACCATTCTCCCCCACCAACCTCCCCCGCTGGGGGAGGCTTTTGCTTTTCACTCAAACCTCAAACCTTTCTCATCACTTTGAACGCAAGAATTGGATAGCGGGGGTTGCCCCTCATGCCCTATAATCAGGGTAGACAAAATCATAGGAGGCGCAATGAGATGATTAACCCCAGTGTAACGATGAGCAGCAACGTGGCAATGGACGAAGAGAGTATGTGGCAGGCAGTGCTGGCGCGGGACAGCCGTGCGGACGGTAAGTTCGTGCTGGCGGTGCATTCGACCGGCATCTATTGCCGCCCCACCTGTCCGGCGCGGCGACCGAAGCGGGAGAATGTCAGCTTCTACCCCCACCCCCAAGCAGCGGAGCAGGCCGGTTTCCGCGCCTGCCTGCGTTGCCTCCCACAGCAAGAGCTAGAGCCACTCGCGGCAATGGTGCAACGCGCCTGCGACTACATCACCACCCACCTCGATGCGCCGCTCACCCTCGCCGCCCTCGGCAAGGAATTGGCGGTCAGCCCCTACCATCTGCAACGCACCTTCAAGCGCATCCTCGGCCTCAGCCCCCGCCAGTACCTCGCCGCCGCCCGCCGCGACCAGCTAAAGGATGGGCTGAAGCAGGGTCAATCCGTCACGGAGGCGGTCTACGATGCGGGCTACAGTTCGCCCAGCCGTGCCTACGCCGCCGATATGGGGATGACCCCGGCGACATACGGGCGGGGCGGCAAGGGGATGAGCATCACCTATGCGGTGGTGCCCAGCCCGCTCGGCTGCCTGCTGGTGGGGGGGACGGCGCGGGGTATCTGCGCGGTCTGCCTCGGTGACGATGCCGCCACCCTAGAGGCGGCCTTGCGCCATGAGTACCCCGCCGCCGATATTCGCCGCGATGATACTGGTCTCGGCAGCGCAGTGGCCGCCATCCTCGACTACCTCGGCGGCAAGCCCTTGCCCCCCGCCCTGCCCCTCGACCTGCAAGCGACTGCCTTCCAGCAGCGAGTGTGGCAAGCCTTGCGCGACATCCCCTACGGCAGCACCCGCTCGTACCAGCAGGTCGCCCAAGCCATCGGTCAGCCTACCGCCAGCCGCGCGGTCGCCCACGCCTGCGCCACCAACCGCGTCGCCCTCGTCATCCCCTGCCACCGCGTGATGCGCGAAGGTGGCGGGCTGGGCGGCTACCGTTGGGGCGTGGAACGCAAGCGGCGGCTGCTGGCCCAAGAGCAAGCCACCGCCACCCAGCCGCCACTGCTACCGAATGAATTAGCCCCTTATCCGCTGATTGGCTAACGAATTACGCCAAAAGTCGGATTTTGGGCGAAACTTTGCCCCTCCCCCTTGCCCTTTCCCCGCCGCTGGTGCTACAATGCAGTGTCAGCAAACTCCCCTCCCACCGGGAGGGGCTA
>JBBSEE010000558.1:0-2680 GCA_038239995.1 Chloroflexia bacterium
CTGAGGCCGGTCGGCCCGCCCCCTACGATGATTATGTCGTAGAAGGGGCATTTCGCCTTGGTGCTGATGCCCAGCTTGCGGGCAAGTTCCGTGTTGCTCGGCTCGACTAGCACCTCGCCGTCGGGGAACAAGATGGTGGGGATGCTCTGTCGTCCCCCTTGCAGCCGCTGCACAATCGCCATCCCCTCCGGCTGCCGCTCAAGGTCCACCCAGTTGTACTGGATGCGCTGCTCGCCGAGGAACTGCTTGCTCATCTTGCAATCGGGACACCAATTTGCCCCATAGATAGTTATCAGTTTAGGGTCGAGGCCGGGCAAGAGGTTCGCTTGGTTGGTCATCAGGGTTTCTCCATTGACAAGGGCGCACCAATGTGCGCCCCTACGATAACTATGTGCTATTCGTGTTGGTTTGCTAGCAACCCGATGCTTTCACTCACCACCGTTTGCAGGAATTGTTGGGCGCGTTGCATTTGGCCCGCCACATCGCCACCAATCAGGGCGGCAGCGGTCAGCACCCCACCAACCCAACCCTCGGTGTGCCATGTGCCGCCGCTAGGGAGGGCGGGCAACTTGTCGGTGGCGGGGTAGGGCCATGGGGTGACATAGAAGTAGGGCTGGGGGTAGCCGCCGTCGCCGGGGGAGAGGCCCGCTCCCACTGACCGCGCCTCCTCGCCGCCGCCCGCATCGAGGTTAATCAGGGTGGCAATGTCGAAGTGGTGCGGCCAGACGCGCACCGTCGAGGCGCGGGGGTCGCCCACCTGCAACTCGCGCAGCAGCATATCGGCATCGGCATAGTAGCGGGACAACTCGGCAAAGCTGGAGGGGTCTAGCACGAACGGCTTACCCTCGCCCACCGCGTGGTCGGGGAACTCGCCCGGCTGGTAGGTGGGAGGCGCGACCCTCGCGCCGTCCAGCCCAAACGCGCTCACCTGCTGGCGTAGCCAATCCAGCCCACTGGTCAGAGTATGCCCGTTCAGCATAAAGTCAGCGATGATGCGCTCGTCGCCGTCCAGCAGCAGCAGGGTCAAGTCACTGAGGCGCAGCGCGGCCCGCAGGGGATGCTCACCCGCGGCCAGCCCACTCGCCAGCACCCCCGGCCCTGCCAGCCATTCGAGGCTAGTATGGCTGTAATCCGCCATCGGCGGGAGTAGCGATGTGCCTAGCGCGGCGACTATCTGAGCGGCATGGTGCAACTGTAGCCGCGCATCCACCAACCCTTCAGGGGCCACCTCACCCAACGTCTGCCATGTTCGCTCCATCTGTTCGCTCCTTGCTGCGGAGGCAAACCGCCGTTCGCATCTACCGCCTTTGTTGGGCGAACGGCGGTTCGCCTCTATCTCAATCGCAATCACAATTACATTATAGCATAACGAGCCAATCTTCCCAATCTTCTCGCCGACAAGGGGAACTTTCCTCACTCACCTGCCGTCAGTATGGTAGCCACTATCGCCCCCGAAGGAGCAAGCTCTATGTCCTCCCCCCAGCCTACAACTGCCGCTCGTCCTGTTCTGGCCTTTGTCTTGTTGCTGCAAGGGTCATTGCTAGCTGCGCTCAACCTACCTGCCACCCTTGCGATAGAGCAGTCGCTGCGACGGGTGCTTAATATCAAAGTTGTTATTGCGTCGCCACTGCAACTGGGATTTAGCTTCAGCCTCTATGCGCTAGCCCTACTGTTCGCCATCGCTAACTGGTCGTGGGTGGTGGACAGGCTTGGCTATCGCCGTGCCAGCATTGTCGCACTGCTGCTGTTCAGCGTGGGTTCGCTTGGTGTCGCCCTCACCGGCACGCCGCTTTTCAAGGCGGATACCGGGCCTAATTGGCTGGTGGGGTGGCGGGTGGTACAAGGTTTGGGTGGCGGCGCACTAGTCCCTCTAGCCATCGCACTCATCCCCAGCCTCGTTGCTGCTCCCCGTGACCGACTTATCCACGAAGGGCGCATCCGCAAAGTTACTGCTGCTGCCTATACCGCGCTCATTGTTGCCGCCCTACTTGGCACCTCCTACGCTTCATTCGTGCTTAATGCGCTGATTGATTGGTATTGGCTGTTTCTGCCCAACCTGATATTCGGCCTCAGCGCGGCTATGCTATTCAATCAGGTCGCCCCCGCGGAAGATAATCAGGAAGTCGAGCCGAACTGGTGGGCGTGGGTGGCAGTTTGGGTTTGTCTGCTCACCCTTATCTTGACGGCATTGACGATTACCCATCAGCTAGAGCTAGGATCGCATATTGCGACAGAGCCTGACCTATTATTCCGCTTGCCCCCGCTGCCGCGCCACCTCGTACAGCACGATGCTGCCTGCCACCGCGGCGTTGAGCGATTCGACCTTGCCGAACATGGGGAGGCGGAGCAGGTAGTCGCACTTCTCGGCGGTGAGCCGCTGCAAGCCGCCCCCCTCGCTGCCTACCACCAACAGCAGCGGGCCACGTAGGTCGGTCTCGCTGTATAGTTGCGCCCCCTCCTCTTGGAGGCCCGCGGCCCATAGCCCCGCCGCCTGTAGTTGTTCGATGGTGCGGGGCATATTGTTCACTTGCGCGATGTGCAGATGCTCCACCGCCCCCGCCGAGGCGTTGCCCACCGCCGCAGTAATCGCCGCCGCCCGCCGCTCTGGTATCACCACCCCGACCACCCCTACCGCCTCAGCGGTACGCAGCAAGGTGCCAACGTTCTGGGGGTCTTGCAG
>JBBSEE010000559.1:0-2676 GCA_038239995.1 Chloroflexia bacterium
AACAAAACCAAACAAGATTTCTTGTCCTTTTGCGTATAATAATGTTAGGGTTTGCTGGCCCGCACCAATGTTGGTGGCGGTCGCATCTATTCATAATCCCTATATTTCATTGCCAGTAGTGGCGGCTTCTGGTGTCAAACCGAAAGGAGCATGGCAATGAGGCGCAAACTGATAGTCAGCGGGCTGATGATGGTGATTACCCTCGGTCTGCTGGTCAGTCAAATATCCACCTTCGCGGCATCGGCTTCCACACCATTCACCCCGCGCAATTCCCCCGCCGCCTGTGGCAGCATCAACTTCAACGTAACCGGCTATCCCACTGGGGTAGAACCCTATGGCGTAGATACCGGCTTCTTCAACAACGACTCCAACCGCGACCTCGTCACCGTTGATTTCTGGGACGGCGACATACAGGTACGGCTGGGCAACGGGGCGGGTGGCTTTGGAGCCAGCATTTCGACCGCGGGGAACGGCTCTAACGGCGGTATCGTAGTGGGCCGCTTCGATGCCGACAGCCGCGACGATGTGGCGGTTACCGATGGCAATAACTATATCACCAGCCTAACCGGGGTCGGCAACGGCACCTTCAGCAATCCGCTCACCCGTACTGTGGGCACCACTCCGGTGGACATCAAGGTGGGCGACTTCAACAACGACGGCAAGCAAGACCTTGTGGTGGCGAATCGCGACAGCAACACTATCTCGGTGCTGCGCGGCAACGGCAACGGCAGCTTCCAAGCCGCGGTCAACTATTCCGCCCTCACCTACCCCCTAGCGGTGGCGGTCGGCGACCTCGACCGCGACGGCCACACCGACATCGTGGCCGCGCTAGGCACCAGCAACAAGGTGGCGGTATATTTCAACCTCGGCAATGGCAGCTTTCAAGCCCCGGTCTACTATAACGCAGGCGGCGGCCCCAACGGTGTCACCCTCGGCTACCTCGACAACGACTCCGCGCTCGACATTGCGGTCGCCAACGGCAACAACTACGCCACCATCCTGCTGAACAGTGGCAACGGCTTCTTCGGCAGCCCCACCAGCTTTCCGGTGGGCAACCAGCCAGTGGACATTCGCGCTGCCGACTTCAACCAAGACGGCTACCAAGACCTCGCGATTGCCAATTATCATGGCGGCATCGTGTCGGTGCTGCCCGGCAACGGCGACGGCACCTTCCAGCCCGCGCTCAACTTCGGGGCGGGTGGCTACCCCTTGAAGATGACGGTCAGCGACTTCAACAACGATTTCCGCCCCGATATAGTAGTCTCTAACTTTCTCACCCCTCAAGGCTACGTCAACGTGATGATGAACGCCTGTATCCCCTTCACCCCAACCCCGACCCGCACCGCCACGCCGACCACCACCCGCACCCCAACGCGCACGAACACGCCGACGGCTACGCCCACCAACACGCCGACGCGCACCCCTACGCCCACCTCGACCAACACGCCGACATGGACACCATCCCCCACCACCATCCCGACCAACACCCCCACTGATACGCCGACCAACACACCCACCAACACCCCAACTGATACGCCGACCAACACGCCCACCAACACCCCAACTGATACGCGGACCAACACGCCCACCAACACTCCCACCCCCACCATCACCCCGACCCCGATACCGGGCGCGACCGACACCCCCACCCCGACGATAACGCCAACCGCTACCAACACGCCGACTGGCACGCCCACGAATACGCCCACCAACACGACCACGAATACCCCGACTGGCACACCGACGAACACCCCCACGATTACCCCTACCCCGCTGCCGGGCGCGACCGACACTCCCACACCGACGATAACCCCGCCCCCGACCAATACCCCCACCGGCACGCCCGCGGAGACCACCGCAACCCCCACCACTACCGAGACGCGCACCGCGACGGTCACGCCCACCGATTGCCCCAACCCCTTCGTGGACATCAACGGCAACGTGTTCTATGGGGCAATCCACTATCTCTATTGTCGCGGGGTAGTCAATGGGGTGGACGGCAGCCACTTCGCGCCCAGCGGCACCTCCACGCGCGGGCAGTTCGCTAAGGTGGTGGTGCTAGGCTTTGGGATGCAGACCTACACGCCCGCCATCCCCGACTTCAGCGATGTGCCGCCCACCTACTACGCCTATGATTACATCGAGGCGGGCTACCATGCCGGTATCCTGCAAGGGTTTACCGCGCCACAGTGCGCCGCGGTGGGGGTGGCCTACCCTTGCTATCAGCCCAATGCGGCGATTACGCGCGGCCAACTCACCAAGCTGGTAGTCGGTGCGGCGAATTACGCCCTCATCACTCCCATCGGTGGCGGCCAGACCTACAGCGACGTGCCGCCCGCCAACGTCTTCTACCTGTACATCGAGACCGCCCACGCCAAGAACGTGGTCAACGGCTTCCCCGATGGCAGCTTCCACCCCAACGACCCCATTCGCCGCGACCAGATGTGCCAAATCGTGTACAAGGGCGTGACCACCCCGTGAGGGGAATGTAGAAGGTAGAAGGTAGAATCATCAAGTTGGTAGGGGCGGGCGGCGGCCCGCCCTACCGTCCGCTTGTCCGTTGTTTCGATGAGCATTGATGCGCTTCACCATTCTCCCTCACCTACCTCCCCCGCTGGGGGAGGCTTTATGTTGCCCGTCGCTTCACCTTTCTCCCCCACCAACCTCCCCCGCTGG
>JBBSEE010000560.1:0-2672 GCA_038239995.1 Chloroflexia bacterium
ACTCAAAACTCAAAACTCAAAACTCAAAACTCCCGAAGGGGGTAGCAATGTCGCTAGAGTCCTATATCCAAGCCATGCCGAAGGCGGAGTTGCACGTTCACCTAGAGGGCAGCATCCGCCCGCATACCTTGCTGCAACTGGCCGCGCACAACGGGGTGGAACTCCCCTTCCGCACCGAGGCGGAGTTGCGCGAGTATTATCGCTTTACCGACTTCCCCCACTTCGTCGAGGTCTGGTACGTGATTAACCAAGCGTTGCAAACCGCCGCTGACTTCACCCTCATCGCCTACGAGTTGGGCAAGGAGGCGGCAGAGCAGCACACTTGTTACATGGAGGTGACTTTCACCCCCACCACGACGGTGCGCCGCCTCGGTATCAGCTACGACGACCTGCTGGCGGCAGTCAATGCTGGCGCGGCGCGGGCGGAGCGGGAGTTCGGGGTGCAGATGCGCTGGATTAACGACGTGGACCGCGAGTTCGGCCCCGACGAGATGATGAAGACGGTGGGTTGGGCCAAGGGGGCGCAGGATAGGGGGGTAGTCGCGCTCGGTCTGGGCGGGTTCGAGCAGCATCGGTTGCCAGAGTTGTTCGCCCCTGCGTTCGACCTCGCCCTCGCCGCCGGGTTGCACCGCGCCCCGCATCAGGGTGAGTATGATGGGGCGGAGAGTATCTGGCAGGCCATCGAAGTGTTGCACGCCGAGCGCATCGGTCACGGCATCCACGCGGCTGACGACCCCAAGCTGATGCAATACCTGGCCGCGCATCGCATCGCGCTGGAAATATGCCCCACCTCCAATGTCTGCACCCGCGTGGTGGACACGCTGGCCGACCACCCGATTACCGCCCTCTACGCCGCCGGGGTGCCCGTCACCCTCAACTCTGACGACCCCGCGATGTTCAACACCACCCTGAACCAAGAGTACCTGCTAGCCCACACCGAGTTTGGCTTCAGCGTGGCCGCGCTAGAGCAAATCAGCCTCAACGCGGTGCGCTACTCCTTCCAGCCCGAAGCCGACAAGCAGCGGATGATGGCAGAGTTCGAGGCGGAGTTCGCGCGGCTGCGGGTCGCACACCAAGTTTAGCTAGGGAGGGAATATGTACGAAGATGTGCCACATTGGGAATATGAAGGGGAGCGCGGTTCTGACCGCTGGGGTGAACTAAGCCGCAGCTACGCGCTCTGCAAACTGGGGCAGAAGCAATCGCCGATTGACATCAGCGAAGTTGCCCCGGCAAACCTCCCGCCGCTTACCTTCGACTACCAACTCACCACGCCTAGTATCATCAACAACGGTCATACCGTGCAGGTGAACTATCCGCCCACCAGCACCCTGCGCGTGGGCGACGATGAGTACCAGTTGGTGCAGTTCCACTTTCACTCGCCCAGCGAACACACCGTCAACGGCCAGCACCACGCCATGGAGCTACACCTTGTGCATCACCACGCCAACGATGCACTGGCAGTGGTGGGTGTGTTCCTCACCCTCGGCGAGACTAACCCCACCCTCGAACCACTGTGGGAACGCTTGCCCAGCTACGCGGGCGAGGAGCGGCCCTTGAGCATCAACCTCGACCCCGCCGACCTGCTGCCCCGTGACCGCCGTACCTACCGCTACGAGGGTTCGCTCACTACCCCGCCATGCAGCGAGGGGGTACGGTGGTTGGTGATGCGGCAGCCCATCGGCGTATCTCAGGGGCAAGTGGACAAGTTTCGCACCATCTTCCCCGCTAATAGCCGTCCCACCCAGCCGCTGAACGAGCGGCGGGTGGTGACGGAAGGGTAGGGTATCAGACGGCAGCCAGTTCGCGGCTCGGTACAGTTGCCGCTTGGAACTGCTGCTCAAGCTCGGCCACGCGGTGCAGCGCGGCGGATAGTGCCGCCCAATCGTTGCGTCCCAGCGCGACGTAAGCATCGCCGATAGCCTGCCCCTGTGCGTCCTTCAGCCTTGCGCGTTCGGCATCGTAGGGGGCGTAGAAGCGGGCATAGTCGCTGCACCGATACCCCGCTGAATCGCGCGAATGCGCCAATCCTGAACATCGCCCCACCTCCTTTGCTGCGCTGATGGGGGCAGTATACAGCCTCCCGTAACGGGAGAGTCAAGAGCAAACCGCCCCGCATCGGACGAGTTTTCGTCCAATGCGGGGCGGCTAGGGGTTGGCGATTTAGCGGTGGGTTAGCGGCGAGCTTCGGTGCGGCGCACGAGGCCGACACCGGCGAGGCCCACCAGCAGGGCGAGGAGCAGCAGCCACATCAGGTCGCTGCTGTTGCCGGTGTGCGGCAGGCTAGGGGTGGTGCTGCCGCTGGGCATGGCGGTGGGTTGCATCATCGCGGTGGGTTGCATCATCGCGGTGGGTTGCATCATCGCGGTGGGCTGCATCATCGCGGTGGGTTGCATTACCGTGCCGGTAGTGGGGGTTGCGCCGCCCGCCATCGCGGTGGGGGTGGTGCCCGCTGCCGGGCTGCTGCTCATCGCCGCAGTTAGCGGCTTGAAGCTGGCGGTGGGCAGGCTCAGGCCTAGCATCTGTGCGAGGGTGGGGGCAACTTGCTGGATACGCACCTGCTCGTCGGAGACGAAACCCTGCTTGATGCCGGGGCCACTGATAATCATCTGGATGCGGAGGTCGGCTTCGCTGATGCCACCATGTTCGGCAGCCTTGGCCTTGTTCGAGTAGA
>JBBSEE010000561.1:0-2670 GCA_038239995.1 Chloroflexia bacterium
ACCCCTGCTTGTCTCAACCCTGCCGCAGGCAACCATGTGCTATGCACCCCAATTGTGACCAACACCCCGACTCCCACCCCCACTCCACTCTGCCCCAACGACGTAGCGGGCGACCACGTGCTATGCACCCCTACCCTGCCACCCACCAACACCCCGACCCAAACCCCCACCGATTGCCCCAATCCGTTCGTGGATATATCGGGCAACACCTTCTACTTCGCTATCCACTACCTCTACTGTCGCGGGGTGGTCAATGGGGTAGATGGCAGCCACTTCGGGCCGACCGGCACCGCTAGCCGCGCCCAGTTCGCTAAGGTAGTCGTCCTCGGCTTCGGCATCGCGCCCTACACCCCTAGCGGCCCGCCCGACTTCACTGATGTGCCACCTGCTTACTTCGCTTTCGCCTTCATCGAGGCGGGCTTCCACGCCGGTATCCTCAACGGCTTCGACCCCGCTACCTGCGCGGCCAACGGTCAAACCTACCCTTGCTACCTACCCAACGCGGCGATTACGCGCGGTCAAGTCACCAAGCTGGTGGTATCCGCCGCCCACTACCCGCTCATCACGCCGGTGGGTGGCGGTCAGACCTACTCCGACGTGCCACCCAGCAACATCTTCTACCTCTACGTCGAGACCGCCCACGCCAAGAATGTGGTCAACGGCTTCCCCGACGGCACCTTCAGGCCGAACAACAGCATCCAGCGCGACCAGATGTGCCAAATCGTCTACAAGGGCGTGACCACGCCCTGATGAAGGCAGAAGGTAGAATCTAGAATGGGGGTGCATCTTCCGAGATGCACCCTCATTTGTTTGCAACGGATAGGATTCGTGATGGCAAAAGGACGAGTTAGCTGATTTGACCAAATTGCGCCCACCTGCTACAATAGGCGGCGCAAGATTGAGGCGGATTGACCGCCCGGTTGTACGGCAGAAGAATATACTTGTGCAGAAAGGAAGAACGAAGTATGAACCATAGATTTGGTAGATGGCTGTTCGGCCTGCTTGCCCTGATGCTGGTGAGCAGTGCATTGGCCCTAAACGTCTCCTCGGCGAACCCGCTGCCCCCCCGCAGCGTCGCTCAACCACTTACCCCCGCCAGCAAGGTGGACCATGCCACGCTGGATGATACCGCCAACGGCAAGAGCGCGGCCTTCATCGTGCTGCTGGCCGACCAAGCGAATGTCAGTGCCGCCTACAACATCAAGGACCAAGATGCACGCGGCTGGTACGTGTACAATACACTCAAAGCCAAGGCAGATAGCACCCAAGCCCCCCTCATCAGCACGCTACAGGCGCAAGGGCTGCGCTACCAGTCGTTCTGGGTTGCCAACGCCATCGTAGTCTTCAACGGCAATCGGGCGGTGGTGGATAGCCTCGCTGCCCGCGCCGATGTCCAAGCGATCGAAGCGAATCGCATCTACCATATGATTGAAGACCCCCAGATTGCCAACTACCAGCCCGCCGACCAAGCGGCCCAACCCAACACCACCGAATGGGGGGTGCAGAACGTCAAAGCCCCACAGGTGTGGGCGATGGGCTACACTGGCACCAACATGGTGATTGGCAACGCGGACACCGGAATGCAGTGGGACCACCCCGCGCTCAAGCCGCACTATCGGGGCTGGAACGGCACCACCGCCGACCATAACTATAATTGGCACGATGCTATCCACGACGCGGCGGGCAATCCTTGTGGCAACAACTCGCCCTTCCCCTGTGATGACCAAGGTCACGGCACCCACACCACTGGCACCACATCGGGCGACGACGGGACGGGCAACCAAATCGGGGTCGCTCCCGGCGCAAAGTGGATTGGCTGCCACAATATGGACAGCGGCAACGGCACCCCCGCCCGCTACACCGAGTGCTTCCAATGGTTCATCGCCCCCACCGACCTGAACGGCAACAATCCCAATCCCACCCTCCGCCCCGATGTGATTAACAATAGTTGGGGTTGCCCCACCAGTGAGGGTTGCGCCCCCCTCACCCTGCAAGCTGTGGTGGACAACACCCAAGCGGCGGGTATCTTCGTCGAGGCCTCGGCAGGCAACAGTGGCAGTGCTTGCGGCACGGTAGACGCGCCGCCCGCCAACTATGGCTCGGCCTTCTCCACCGGCGCGATAGACATCAGCAACAACCTCGCGGGCTTCAGCAGTCGCGGCCCCGGCATCGGCACCAACCTGCTCAAGCCCAACATCAGTGCCCCCGGTGTGAATGTGCGCTCCAGCTACCCCACCAACTCGTATGGCTCCCTCAGCGGCACCTCCATGGCCGGGCCGCACGTGGTCGGGGTGGTCGCCCTGCTCTGGTCGGCGCGGCCATGGCTGGCCCGCGACATCACCACCACCAAGAACATCCTGCAAAACACCGCTAACCCCGCCGTGAACACCGCGTTGCAGACCTGCGGCGGCATTCCCAGCAGCCAGATACCAAACAACAGCTTTGGCTACGGGCGGGTGGATGCGTTGGCCGCGCTCAATTCCGTCCCCATGCTCACCCCTACCCCGACGTGGACACCGGGCGGCCCCACCGCCACCCCCTCCAATACCGCCACTAACACCCCCACAGGCACCACCACCCCCACAGGCACCCCCACCCCTTGTTTGGGGCCGGAACTGATGGTCAATGGGGGGTTCGAGAGCGGCCTCAGCTCGTGGACGATTGATGGCA
>JBBSEE010000562.1:0-2666 GCA_038239995.1 Chloroflexia bacterium
ATCCCTAGCGGCGCGATTGTGCGGGGCGACCTGTCGGTGGATTACCAATCGCAGCGTGGCGACCCCTTTACCGCTTGCATCGCTGCCGCGATTATCGCCGACGAGGGGCGCAGTGCGTTGCTGCCCCTGCTAGGCGAGATGCCCCTGCACGTGCCGGTCTACTACAATATGCTCGCTCCTAATTATCTGGACTCAATTGACCAGCTAGCCCCCATCACCCCTGACCCTCATCACCATGCCCTCATCGTGGGGGCAGGGGCGTTGGGCAACTGGGTGGCCCTGATGCTGGCTCTCAAAGGGGTGAAGCAAATCACTATCCTCGACGATGACGACATCGAAGAGGTCAATCTCAACCGCCAAATCATGTTCACCTTGATGGACGACCCGATTGGCAAGCCCAAAGCCGAGGTGCTGGCCGAGGTGGTGGGGCGCATCACCTCCGATGTGCAGATACGGGGCATCAAGGCGCGGTTCGACGGCAGCGACGGCTATGGCGCGGACATCATCTATCGCTGCACCGACAGCCTGAGCAGCAGCCTTGTGATTAACGACTACGCCCTTGCCCACAAACTGCCAGTGGTGTACATGGGTACGGAAGTACACTCGGCCCAGTGCTACCCCTTCGTGCCGGGGCGCAACTATTGCCTTGATTGCCTGCTCAACCTGCGCGAGACCCTGATTGCCAACCCCGAAGAGGTGCCGGATGGCTGTCTGGTGCAACCCAACCCCTCGGTAGTGACTACCAACCTGCTGGCTTCGGGCATCGGCAGCAACTATTACGACGCGATTTTCAACCTTGAGGGCCAAGCGCGATACCTGCCCGGCAACGTGCTGAAGTACAACCTACTTGCCCCCAATCGCCTCGTCTACCCCTTCGGCGAGAACCTGCCCGCCCTGCCCGACGAGCGCAAATGTGTCTGCCACGAGTGGATTGCCGAGAGTCAGGATAGGCTGTCAACAAGTATGGAGGTAGTCGGTGCCAAATAACCTCTCTATCCTCCGCGACCTCGGACGCGCCCGCCGCGAACGCCCCGTTGACCAAGGTCCAGTCAGCGACTTCGAGCCGATTAGCATCGGGGATTATTTGCTGGGCCGCTACCTTGCCGACGCGCTGCCTGCCTTCCTCCAGCCCCGCCTGCGGCAGAGCGATGCCAATGTACATGACTCCCGCGACCTGCAATCGCTGCTGCTGACCACGCGCATCCACGCCAGCGCGAACGCAGCGGTGAAGCAGCAAATCGAGCAACTGGCCGCCAACGCGCACCTGCCCATTGCTGACCTTGCCCGTGCTGCTGCCTCGGTGTGGTACGCGCAACTCAACCCTGCCGAACAAGCCGCCCTGCGTCGTCGTTTCACCAATGACATCATCCACCTAGGCCCCCGCCTGCACCTCAGCACCCCTCGCCCGATGCCCGGCTTCCTGCGCGGCTTGCTCGACGCGCTGGCCTTCCTGTTCCGCCGCTAATTCCGGCTTAGTCTGCCCCAGTGGGTCGCCCGCGTTGTGGACGTGTTCGTGGGAGTGAGCTACTAGTTCGCCCCCCGCCTCGGTGACAACGTGCTGGTGGTCGTGGCTGTGGTGCGCCGCCACCCCTACCGGCCCGCCCTCGCCGATGATGATACTACTATGTTCACCGTGTATGTGCGCCATCTTGCCGCTATAGGTGCGGGCTAGCAGTTCGGTGTTGAACACCTCTTTGGCCGCGCCGTAGGCAATCAGAGTGTGGTTAATCATGCACAGGTCATCGCAGACGCGGGCGGCGGTGTCCAAATCGTGGGTCGCCATCAGCACGGTGCCGCCCTTGCTGCGAAACTCGTCGAGCAACCGCAATATCGTCTCCTGCGTGCTAGCATCCACCCCATTGAGCGGCTCATCGAGTATCATTATCCGCCCCTGCTGCACCAGCGCACGGGCAAGGAAGACGCGCTGCTGCTGCCCACCGGATAGCTCGGCGATTTGGGTGGTGCGGCGGTCCGCCATCCCCACCTGCTCCAAAGCCCAGAGTGCCAGTTCGCGGTCAGCCTTGCTAGGCCTGCCTAGCAAGCCTAGCCTGCCGTAGCTGCCGGTCAGGGCCACGTCGTAGACGGTGACGGGGAAGTCCCAGTTCACCTCTTCGCGCTGCGGCACATAGCTAATCAGCCGCTTGCCCCGACTCTGCGGTAGCCCGGCGATTTCGATGCACTGGTCGCGGTGCGGCACGATGTCCAGTATCGCCTTTAGGAAGGTACTCTTGCCCGCCCCATTCGGCCCGATTATCCCCACCAGACTGCCCCAACCCACATCCAAGCTCACATCGCTAAGGGCGACCCGCTCACCGTAGCGCACGTTCAAGTCGCGCACGCTGATAGCACAAGTCTCGCTACATTGCTCCATTAGCCTTACCTTTCGGTGTACATATCCCGTATAGTTAGTGATACCCGTTATCACGTATATCTTAGCACAATTGCGATGTGGGGGCAAGGGTTAAACGGCCAACGGATAACCGGCCAACGGAGCCAACGGAGCCAACGGATGCGTAGGGACGCAGATTTATCGCGCCCAGCGTTGGGGGATGACCAGCTAGCGGACCAACGGAACGGCCAGCCAACTAATAAGCGGCCAACGGACGGTGCAGCGGACCAACGGACCAACGGACCAACGGACACGTAGGGGGGGGGGGGGGGGGGGG
>JBBSEE010000563.1:0-2665 GCA_038239995.1 Chloroflexia bacterium
ACTTGTCGAGGTTGGGGGTGGCGGTCTGGTTCAGCTTCTGCTGCGCCACCACGCGGGGGTCGAGGTCAGGGACGGGGGTGGGGGGGTTGGCTTGCAGATGCGCCAGCCATTGGCCGGGATGCAGGTCGCGGTCGGTCAACAGCTTGGCCGCATCCGGTTCGAGGTTGGCAAGGGTGGCGGTGAGCAGGTGAACAGGTTCGACCGACGCAGCGGCGGCCAGTTGGTTGGCCTGCTCTAGGATGGCCCGCACCGCGGGGGTGGGCTTTAGCTTAGGCTTGTCGGCGGGCAGGTCGGTGGCTTGACCGTTAGCCGCCGCGGCGAGTAGGTCGGCGGCCAGTTTGCTAGCCGAGGTGGGGGGCGGCTGCTCTAGGGCCAATAGCGGCGGCCACAGTGCCTCTTGGCTGAGGCAACCGAGCAGCAGGTGCAAGGTGCTGAGGCTGTTGGTGTGCAGCCGCCACGCCGCATCTTTGGCCGCATCGTAGCAGAGGCGGGCGGCGGGCGACAGGTTGGCGAGCGGGTTGGCGGGGGTGGGTGATGCGGGCGCGTCGGGCATAGGTCTGGTTATCTCCAAGTTTGGTTGAGGTCTAGTTTCCGCAGTTTTATCACCCGAATCGTACCATAATGCGGGCAGAGTGTCAATCACCCAGATTGTATCTAAAAGGGCGAACGACCGTTCGCCCCTACGCATGAAAACCTAACTTATCAGACACGTTCTCGTCAATCCTCGCCGATGCGGCTGGTTGGTGGTTCGCCAATCGCGGTCGCCCAATAGCGGGCGGGACGGACGAACTCGTGGAGGTTGGACGGTTCGACCGCCTTCGGTTCGTGATGCGGCAGCGATTGTGCCATCCATGCCGTGCCCCGTGCCCGCTGCTCTCGCCGCGCGTAGAAGGCAAGGGGGAGCAGCAGCCAGCCGAGGGCGAGTAGCCACAGCCAGTTGCTGGCTCCGCTAGCGGGCGAGTTGCTGCCGCTAGGCGGGGCGGCGATTATCTGGGCTGCGCCGCTGGGGATAATCTCCTGCGCCACGCTCTGATTGGCAACCTCTTCGCTGATGAGGCGGACTACCACGTCGTCGAGGTTGTTGGTCTGGTAGCCAGCTACGTGCATGGTTGTGCCATCGCCCGCTGCGCCGCTGGTGCCGTCCGCGTAGGTAAGGAACACGAACTTGCCGAGAGTGGCGGCGGCGATTTGGCGGAAGATGAACTCGCCCTCATCGTTGAGGCCGCTGGCGGCGATGGGGAACACCTTGATTCCCTTGCTGGCGGCGAGTTGGGCAAGTTGGGGATACTGGGCTTCATCGCTATAGTCGAGGTGGGGCGGAGCGTCGCCCACGAGGAAGGCGAGGTGCAGGTTGTGGCCGTTGCTCTGGCTCCAGCCCGGCAGGTTGATGGCATCGTTCAGGCCGGCGTTCACATCTTCGGGGTAATCACCGCCGTTGTAGGCCACAAGGGTATCAAGTTCACTCGCAAAGGTGTTCACGTCCGAGGTGAAGTCCCACTTCTTGGTCACGAACTCGTTGTCGCTGCCGCGGTCGCGGTAGGTGACGAGCGCGAGGCGCAGTTGCGGCTGGGCGGGTAGCTGGGCGATGCGTTGGGCGATGACGTGGATGGTGGACTTAATCTTGTTTATCTCATCGCCCATGCTGCCGGTCGAGTCAATCACGAACACCACATCGAGGGCGACTTGTTGGTCGGGGGCGGTATCGAGGGTCACGCTGGCGGTGTCGAGGTTGCCGTTGCGAACGAGCTTGGTGGCGGCGGTGGCTTGGTCGCGGCTGACCTTGATGTCGAAGCTAGTGGCGTTCCCGCTGCTTGGCGGGTATAGCTGAGGGAAGAACACCACCCGACCATCGCTGGTGGTGCGCCCATCGAACAGGGTCTGACCGTTGCTGCTGATTTCCACCCGCGCGTCGGCGACTGGCTGCTGCTGCTTGTTCATCACCTTCACAAAATAGCGTTCGGCGAAGGCATCGGGATTATGGTAATCATCGCGCCCCGGATAGTTGTTCAGATATTTGATGAAGGCGGCATAGTCGGCGTTATCATCCACCTCTGAGGCGCGGAGCGGGTCTTGGCCGAGGCTGGGCTTGACCATATCCGGCTGCTTGTTGCCGCTGCTATCGGTGGCAACGTAGGCTTCGACCGGGGCGGAGGGGGCAACTGTCGAACCGCTGCTCCCCGCGCCAGTGCTGGGGATGGCCGATTCGCGGTAATTGAACGCACCCGGTGCGCTGTACAGCGGGGGCTTATCCGTCTCACCGCTGGAGTCGCGCAACGTCGGGTTGCGTTCACTCCCACCCGTGCTAGGATAAGGCGCGACGGAGGTGTACGCGCTACTGTCACCCCCACTCAGCCCGCTGGCCGCCTTGCTCATCACATGGTTCACCTGCTGGTTTGCGCCCAGTACCAATCCGCCCACGAGGGCAACCAACCCGAACACGGCGAGAATCGCCGCATAGCCACGTACCTTACGCATAGTTGGACCTTCCTTTCAATTTTTGACGATGGGCGAATAAGGCCCACCCTTGCATTCGTTCTTGTCTGAAAGACGCTGCCCGCCGCAAAATAGTTCCCCCTACCAGCCAAAAATGTTATAATGCCCCCAACAATCCTACATAGGAGTGGCCGAGGGCGTGATGTATCACGCCCCTACAATGGCCCATATC
>JBBSEE010000564.1:0-2657 GCA_038239995.1 Chloroflexia bacterium
GCGTAATGGGGCGATTGGCCTCGCCGCGATTGGCCTCGGCTGGTGGGCGTGGCGTTACGTGACCGGCAGCGGCGGCAGCGACGGACTCGGCGGCGCATCCGCACAGAACGGCGACCAGCTATCCACCGCTGGCCTGCCCACCCAGCTTACCCCCAACCAGAGCTTCTACAAGGTGAGCAAGAACACCTTCGACCCCATCCTCGGCTCATCCGACTGGACCCTGACCGTGAATGGGTTGGTAGACCATCCCTACACCCTCAATTACGCTGACCTGTTGGCCCTACCCGCGATAGAGCAGCAAGTTACATTGCAGTGCATCAGCAACGAGGTGGGAGGCGGGCTAATCAGCAATGGCACGTGGAAGGGTGTGCGCCTCGCCGACCTGCTGCGCCGCGCCGGGGTGCAGGCCAACGCCCGCGATGTGGTGCTACGCGCCCGCGACGATTATTCCGACAGCATCAGCGTGGAGATTGCGATGCACGAATACAACCTGCTCGCCTACCAGATGAACGGTGAGACCCTGCCCGCCGACCATGGCTACCCCGCCCGCCTGCTGGTGCCCGGCATCTTCGGGATGAAGAACGTGAAGTGGCTGCACACTATCGAGGTGGTGGATAGCGATTACAAGGGCTTCTGGCAGTCGCAGGGCTGGGATGATACTGCGATGGTGAAGACGGCCACTCGCATCATCGTGCCGGAGACTAGCTCCACCCTGAAGGCAGGCGCGGTGCTGATTGGCGGCACGGCAGCGGCAGGCGACCGCAGCATCAGCCGCGTGCAGGTCAGCACCGACGGTGGGCAGACGTGGCAGACCGCGCAGCTTGACCCCGGCAACAGCCCCTACAGTTGGGTGATTTGGCAATATAGGTGGGACGCGAAGCCGGGCCGCTACACTATCCTCGCCCGCGCGGTGGATGGTCGCGGCCAGCTACAGACCGCCGCCGTAACCGGCACCTACCCCAGCGGCGCGTCGGGCTATCATCGGGTCGAGGTGCAGGTAATATAGTCTTACTTGGAGCGGCCAGCCAGCGGATTAGGTTCAGCGGAGCAGCGGATAAAGCGGATTAGCCACGCCGCCCCACTCATTCGCATAAAAGTAAGCTGTATTATTAACACTCCCCCACGAAACAAAACCCCCACCGCATCGGTTATAATAGCAGAGCGGGACGCATCCGCTCGTACTCGCATGGCTTACGTAGCATAACTAAACGCAAGGCCGCAAAGGGGTAAGCAGCAAGATGCTACCTTCGGCCTTCAATTATGAGAGGAGCAGCATAGACATGGATAATGAACATGGCAACGCCGCGGACCAGAGCAAGGCAGTGGTCAGCGTCGGCGAGACCAGCAAGCAAGATGCCCCTGCCTCGGCGCAGGATGTGGACATCCTTGCCGAACTGCGCGAACTGGGGAGCCAGATTGCCGCCGCGGTCAAGGCGGTGGGCGAGAGCGAACAGGCCCAGAACCTGCGCCGCGACATCAGCAACGGGCTGCGCGGCGCGGCGGACACGGTGGGCGGCGCGGTGCATAACCTAACCGGGACCGATGTAGCTAAGGGGGTCAAGGAGCAGGCCAGCCGCGTGACCGAGTATCCGGTGTTGCGCGACATTCAGGGCGGCATTGCCAGTGCCCTGCGCGAAATGAACAAGCGGCTTGCCACCTTCGTGGAGAGCAACCGCAGCAAGGCGGAGAGCGCAGCCGCGTCCGATGCCGAGCAACTCACCCTCCCCGGCGACGCGGGCGACACCGCCGCCTCCGAGGATAAGCCCACCACCAAGCTGAACGCCTAACCCACGTCCCTAACCTAATCCGCATAAAACGAGAACCCCGGCCATGATGGTCGGGGTTTTTGTATGCCCTCCGCGTAGATAGCCATCCCTCTCCCAGCGGGAGTAGATAGCCACCCCTCTCCCAGCGGGAGAGGTTGGGAGAGGGAGAATGGTGATGCGCCTCAAGGCGGAAAGTAAACGCAACCCGCCAGCGGATTAGGTTCAGCGGAGAAGCGGAGCAAGCAGAGGTAGAGGCGTGATTTATCCCGCCCTGTTGAAGCGCATCAAGGCTTATCATCACGACCAACCATGTACCACCCGCGCCCCCATTAGAATCGCGGAAAACGCGGAAGAGGGCGGAAAACGCGGAAGGACGATACCGCATTTCTGCCACCCACATTATTCGGGCATAGACAAGGCCGGTGCTGCTTCAGCATCGGCTTTTTCCGCGTCCTCCGCGTCTGCTTCCGCGTTTTCCGCGATTCAAACACGCTGCCCATAAAGTTAGGGTGTTGGTGCAATGCTTTGGGCAGTAGGTTACTAGCACAGCGGTTTTACTACGTTTCAATCCCCTTAAAGGTCGGGGAGCGGGTGCAACGATTGAAAGGAGCGCGTCATAGATGAGCGATTGCAAAGTTTCAATCCCCTTAAAGGTCGGGGAGCGGGTACAACCACGCACGCATCGTGGCTGTAGTCTCTAAGTTCCAAGTTTCAATCCCCTTAAAGGTCGGGGAGCGGGTGCAACACGAAGTGAATTGCCTTCCGCTTGCCGACGGCCTTGAGTTTCAATCCCCTTAAAGGTCGGGGAGCGGGTGCAACTCAACAGACGCTTTCCTTACGCCTGCTGAGATTAGACGTTTCAATCCCCTTAAAGGTCGGGGAGCGGGTGCA
>JBBSEE010000565.1:0-2653 GCA_038239995.1 Chloroflexia bacterium
AAGATACTCACCACCCTGCTCGCCCCCAGCGGCGGCGAGTGCTACGTGGACGGCCTCGAGGTGGTCAAGCAATCGAATGAAGTGCGCCGCCGCATCAACATGGTCAGCGGGGGCGAGACCAGCGGCTTCGGCATCCTCACCGTGCGCGAGAACCTGTGGATGTTCAGCCAGTTCTATGGGGTCAGCAACAAGGACGCGC
Organism: Chloroflexia bacterium; assembly: GCA_038239995.1. GTDB lineage: Bacteria > Chloroflexota > Chloroflexia > QHBQ01 > QHBQ01 > QHBQ01. The sequence goes on from JBBSEE010000565.1 coordinate 200, forward strand.
AGGCCCGCATCAGCGAGATGCTGCGGATTGTGGAGCTAGAGGACAAGGCCAACGCGCGGGTCAGTGCCCTCAGCACCGGCCAACGCCAGCGCATGAATTTCTGTCGTGGCTTCATCACCGACCCCAAAGTGGTGTTCCTTGACGAGCCGACGCTAGGCCTCGACGTGAACGCCGCCCGCATTGTGCGCGACTTTACTCGCGACTGGATGAGCCGCGACCACGACCGCACCGTGCTGCTCACCACCCACTACATGGCCGAGGCCGACGAACTGTGCGACCGCATCGCCATCATTGACCATGGCGCGGTGCTGGCCTGCGACACCCCCACCAACCTGAAGCGATTGCTCCAGAAGCAGCCCATCTTTGAGATTAGCGCATCCAGCCTCAACCCCCGCAGCCTCGAAGCCCTCAGCCACTCGAACGGCGTTGTCCGCATGACCAGCGAGGCGGCGGAAGGCGGCAGCGGCTACAACCTGAAGTTCATCCTCGAAGACGAGGCGGCTATCGGTGGGGTGGTCAGCACCCTCACCGCCCACAATGGCAGCATCATCAACCTACAGAAGAACGAGCCGACCCTAGAGGACGTGTTCATCAAGCTGGTGGGCCGCAGCCTCAGTTCCGAAGAATGAAGAAGGTAGAAGTAAATCTCCCCGCCCGCCGGGAGGGGCCGGGGGTGGGAGTGAGCCGCCCGACACGGACCCACCCCCAACCCCTCCCGGTGGGAGGAGAATATGCGAAACTCACCTTCTACATCTCACATGGAGGTATATCACCTTGGACACCAAAGACACCGGGCTGAAGCTGTTTCTCCGCGCCGCGATTGCCCGCGCCTACCCGCGCGTGTGGGGGGCGCACCGCGAACTTAGCTGGATATTCTTCGAGATAATTGTGCCCATCATCAACACCTCCGCCTTCGTGTTCCTCTATCGCGCCCTCGGTGCGCCGGAACAGTACATCGGCTTCGTGGTGCTGGGCGGGGCGATGGCGACCTACTGGTTGAACATCCTGTGGATGATGGCCTCGCAGCTATACTGGGACAAGCAGGGCGGCTTCCTCGAACTGTTCATCATGGCCCCGGTATCGCTGATGGCGATATTGCTGGGCATGGGGGTGGGCGGGCTGTATATGTCCACCCTCCGCGCCGCCACCATCACCCTCGTCGGCACCATCCTCTACAACGTGCAATTCAGTGGGGCGCAGTGGGGCTTCGCCCTGCTGGTCTTCGTCGTCACTATGTGCGCCTTGTATGGGTTGGGGATGATGCTCAGTTCCGTGTTCCTGATGTGGGGGCGCGAGGCGTGGCAAGTTTCACTCGCCCTCACCGAGCCGGTCTTCTTCCTGTCGGGGATGAACTTCCCCCTCAGCAAGCTGTTCAGCACCTTGCCCGGCATCATCAACCTGTTCTCCGCCGCGATTCCGGTCAGTTTGGGGCTGGATGCGCTACGCCAACTGCTGTTCCCCGGCCAAATCGAGGGCGTGCTGCCCGCCGAGGTGGAACTGGCGATATTGGGGGGGATGAGCGTCATCTTCGTGGTCGCCGCTTACCTGCTGCTCAAGCGAATGGAGTGGCTGGCGAAAGTGGAAGCCCGCCTCAGCCTGCGCTGGCAGTAGCGCATCAAGAAGGGAGATAACCGTGATAGATACCGCAACCCAACCTAACCTTGCCGCGCAGGAGCGGGCGATTAGCTGGCAGGAGAACCTCATCACCCTGCGGATCGCCTCGTGGCTGGGCTGGCAGATTGAGAGCAACTGGGCCGACCCGCTGGTGTTCTTCATCTTCACCATCCTCCGCCCCATGGCCTCCGCGCTCATCGTGGTGGTGATGTACCAAGTCATTGCTGGCGGGCAGAAGGGCGATTACTTCGCCTACCTGTTCATCAGCAACGCCTTCTTCGTGATTGTCACCCAGACGATGGCGGGGATGGCGTGGGCGATATTCGACGACCGCGAGAACTATCGGATGCTGAAGTACATCTACACCTCGCCCGCGCGGATGTTCGCCTACCTGATTGGCCGCGCGGTGGCAAAAGTTTCGATTAGCCTCGTCACCGTCCTCATCCTGATGCTCACCGGCGTGTTGCTGCTCGGCCTGCAACTGAACATCGGGGCGATAGAGTGGGGCTGGCTGCTCGCCTACTTCTTCTTCGGGATGCTCGGCCTCGCCGGGTTGGGCATCATCCTCGCCGGGGTGGCCCTCGTGGTGGCGCGGCACGGCGAGTCCATTGGTGAGGTCACTGCGGGGATGCTGCTGCTGTTCTGTAGCGTGCTGTTCCCCCCCGATGTGCTGCCCGGCTTCCTCAAGAATGTGTCGCTGGTGCTGCCACCCACCTACTGGCTGGAGGGGATGCGCCGTGCCATCAATGGCGGCATCATGATGACCACCCACAAGGATGCGGCGGGCAACCTCGTCACCACCCCGATTAGCCCCATCCTCGCCCAGTTCGATAACCTGCA
>JBBSEE010000566.1:0-2648 GCA_038239995.1 Chloroflexia bacterium
GAGTTCCACCACCAGCCACACCGCCACGAATAGGACGATGTAGACCACGTACTGCAACTCGGTCAGCGCGGCAGCCACCACACACAGCGCGGCCCAGACCGCATCGCGCCAACTCGCCCCCCGATAAGCCCGGTATGCAAAGTAGATGAAGAACGGCACCCACTCGATACTGAGCCGATTGTCCTGCCCGCCATACAGGTATTGCACCCGCGCCGGGCTGGCAAAGGCGAACCCGAACCCCGCGAGGAAAGCCGCCGCCTCGGTGACGAGGTTTGAGGTTTGAGGTTTGAGGTTTGAGTTTGGGGTGTCCTCACTGAGGTTTGAGGTTTGAGGTTTGAGGTTTGAGTTTGGGGTAACTTCTGTAGGGGCGTGATTTATCCCGCCCTGCTGATTATCTATATCGCGCGAACCAAAATCCCAAATCCCAATCCCCAATCTAAAATCCAAAATCAGCAGCCTTGCCAACAGGTATGTCGCCCATGCGGTCAGCAGGTAGGAGAGCAGGGTAATCACGTTGACCGCGAAGGCCATGCTGATAAACTGGAAGGGGGCACTGATGAGGCCGTTCAGCGGTTGCAGGGTGTGGAAGTAGAGGCTGGTGCCGCTGTTGTAGAATATCCAGTTGGTGTGAAAGGGGGACTGGTGCAGGTCGAGCAGGGCATACTTGGTCCACCAATAGTTCCAGTAGTTGTTCCAGCCGTCGGTATCCCCGCCCACAATCGCGTCACCGAGGTGCAGAGCAAGGGGGCGGGTGTAGAGCACGGTCAATATTGCATAGAGCAATAGGGCAAGCCATGGGGCGCGGCGCATCAGTCTATCCATACGCGGCGCATTATACCGCAAGGGCCGATTGCTGTCCACCACCACATCGGGGGCGAGTTGCACTTGCGCCCGCCCGCCCAACATGGTATCATATGGCATCATTATCCAGCGCAGATACAGCGAGGAGCATATGACTACCACAATAAACCCGCCACCGGGGCCAGCGGTGGCGAGCAGTGAGACCAAAGCGGATAAACGCGAACACTTGGTGCGACGCGGCTACCTGATGGCAATCGGCGGGGCGGAGGACAAGCGCGACCAGCGCATCGTCCTTCGCCGTTTCGTTGCCCTTGCCGGGGGTCACGCCGCCCGCATTGTGGTGATGCCCACCGCGTCGGGGCTGATGGAGTTGGTGGGGCAGAAGTACCATGACCTATTCATCGAACTGGGGGCGGGACAAGTCGAGGTGATCGGGGTCAGCACGCGGGAGCAGGCGCAGGACGAGGGCGGGGTGGCGGTGATGAAGCAAGCGACCGCCATATTCCTCACCGGCGGCAACCAGATGAAGATTAGCTCGCTGCTGGGCGGCACCCCCCTGTTGCAAGCCCTGCGTGACCGCTATAGCGAGGGCGCACTGGTGGGCGGCACTTCAGCGGGGGCGAGTGCCCTCAGCCAGCACATGATTGCCTACGGTGCCAGCGGCTCCGCCCCCAAGCAGCGGATGGTGCAACTCTGCCCCGGCATCGGGCTAATCAATCAGGTGATTATTGACCAACACTTCAGCCAGCGCGACCGTGTGGGGCGGCTGCTCACCGCCGTGTCGCACAACCCCTACATCCTCGGCATCGGGCTGGATGAGGACACCGCGGTGGTGATTGACCCCGACAAGCGGCTGGAGGTGGTGGGGCGTGGCTCGGTGCTGATTGTGGATGCTAGCCAAATGACCTTCACCGATATACACGCAGCGAAGGGGCATGGGGCGATTACCATGTACGGTATCATCCTCAACACTCTGGCGCATGGCTACAAATACGACCTAATCGAGCGCGAAGCCATCTTGGAGGAATGATGAAGATACTAGAGATGCGGGTCTATCGGGGGCCGTCCTACTGGGGTTATCGTCCGTTGATTCGGATGGTGATTGACTTGGTCGAGTATGAGGAGAAGCCGACCACTGCCATCCCCGGCTTCACCGACGCACTGCTCAACCTCATCCCCACCCTCAGCACCCACACCTGTAGCTATGGGGTCGAGGGCGGGTTCGTGCGACGGATGCGCGAAGGGACGTGGCTGGGCCATGTGATCGAACACGTAGCCATCGAGTTGCAGGGGCTGGCGGGCAGCGAAGTCAAGCACGGCAAGACGCGCGGCACCGAGCGCAAGGGGGTATACAACGTCATCTTCGACTTCCTAGAGGAGGAAGTGGGCAAGCGGGCAGGGCAGAAGGCCTTCGACATCGTGTCCGCGCTAATCGAGGGCGGCACTTACAATGTGCAAACCGAGGTGGAGCAACTGGCCCGCTTGGTGGATGAACTGGCCCTCGGCCCTAGCACCCAATCACTGGTGGATGAGGCCAAACATCGCGACATCCCCTACATTCGGCTCAACGACCAGAGCCTGATACAGCTAGGCTGGGGGGTGTACCAGAAGCGAATACAGGCGACGGTCAGCAGCGACACCCGCCACATCGCGGTCAGCATCGCCAGCGACAAGGAGCTTACTAAGCAACTGCTGCACAATGTCGGCATCCCCGTGCCGCGCGGACGCAGCGTGCGCTTCGAGGATGAGGCCTTGGAAGCCGCCCGCGAAATCGGCTACCCCGTGGTGGTCAAGCCGCTGGACGGCAATCACGGGCGGGGCATCAGCGTGAACCTGATTACCCCCGA
>JBBSEE010000567.1:0-2643 GCA_038239995.1 Chloroflexia bacterium
GGGTCCCCGCCGGCCCCCGCGGCCCGGCCCCCGACCCCCGCCCGCCCCCCCCCCCCGCCCCCCCCCCCACCACCCCCCCCCCCCCCCCTCGCGCCGGCCCCCCCCCCCCCCGCCCCCCCCCCCCCCCCCCCCCCCCCCCCCCCCCGCAGCTCCTCCCCCTCTTTCCCTAACTCGATGACGATGGGGCGGGTTGCCCTGCCGCCCGCGCATGGTTGGAGGGCAAACAGAAAGGCCCCGAACAGTCCCGAAGGAGCATCCGAAGCCTTTCTCTTGACGAAAGCATTGCTGCTAACGTGACCCTATTGTATCACCCTTTCCCCATCCTGTCAAGTGGGTTTTCCACAATTTTGCGGCGGATTTTGCCTTTTTTGTTGAGCAGGGCGTATGCGATTCGCCCCTACGTCAACAGGCACAAACCCACCTCCAACTGCGTAAGTCCTATTTTGTTCCCCCATTTCAAACCCTCTTTCTCTTGCTATTCGGTGCGCCCACGTGTTACAATAGTGGTAACAATCAAATGGCGAAAGCGCACAACGAGAGTGCGCCTATTGCCCGCAAAGGGCGGGCAGAAAGAGGAACGAGCAAGCGTAATGGACATACAGAACGATGCCAGTACCCAGCGGCGCGAGGAGGTCTACCCCGCCTCCAAGCAGGATGTCGAGCTATACATCCGCACCTACGACACCATGCTGCGGAGCAGCAGCGACATCAAGATTAAGGCCCTCATACAGGCCCATATCAACAGCGACTCCAGCCTGCATAACAAGGCGGCCAGCGTCGAACCCGACCTCAGCGCGTTCACCTACAGCCTCCAGCGGTTGCCCGCCGACATTATGCGGATTACCCGCGTGCTGCTGGGCCAGAGCGAGGACGTGTTCAAGCGGGCCGGTTACGATGTGGAGAAGTGGCAGAGCGTCAGCGCCACAGGCCGCCGTCGCCGCTGGCTGTACGATGGCCGCAACACCCTTGCCGTGTACATCGCTAGCGGCTCGGACGTAGATGACGTGATTCCGGTACTCACCGGCTTCCAAATCGAATGGAACAAGCTCAACCTGCTGCTGAACAAGGACCCTAACACCCTCGAAATCCTCCGCGCCGGGTTCGGCGAGGAGTCGCCGCTATATAGCGAGATGGTCAAGGTACTGACCAATCGCCTGCTCATCAGCGTAGACGACTGGGAGCGGCTGCGGGCGATTTGGGGCGAACGCTTCTGGGACAATCTGCTCACTATCGCGGCCAAGCCCAAGAGCTTTACCGTGCGGATGCTGGGGGGCAGCTATATCGGCTACGGCAAGGCAGCCGACCGCTGGTGGCGACCGATTGCCCACAAGATGGAGGAACTGGGGCTTCAAGACCGCCCCGTCTACTTCATCTCCAGCAACACCCACAGCATCACTAACCTCATCAGCGGCAGTGCGGCACGGCTGCGCGGCGAACTGGACAAGTTTATGCGTAACTCGCGCGACCCCATGCTCATCGAGGAGTATGAGAACATCATGTCCGGCGAGAGCAAGAGCAGCCTTGAGAACTTCCTCTACTACATCATGCGCTCATACTTCAGCAAGAACCGCAAGATGCAGAGCCAGCGGGAGAGCGATGAGCGGGAGCGCGGAGTCCACTTCGTGCCCACCAGCGAGGGGATGGCGGTAGACGCGCAGATAATCGAACTGAACAAGCTGCGCCCCGCCGAGTTCGATGCGCGGTTGGGGATGAGCAACCCGCGGGGCACACTGGAAAGCGATGCGGTCATCGTCAACATTGACTATCCGCTGGGGCTAGCCGCCTACTTCATCCTCGTGCAGGTGGCCCAGAGCCTACCCCACATTCGCGGCATCTACATCCTCGGCAAGGCCGCCACTCTCAACGGCAGCATCGGCGATGTGATGATTAGTGACTCGGTCTATGATGAACACGCGGAGAACACCTACTGGCTGGACAACTGCTTCGTCGCCAGCAATGTCGCCCCTCACCTCGTCTACGGCTCGGTGCTAGACAACCAGAAGGCGGTCACGCTGAAGGGCACGTACCTGCAAAACCGCCAGTACCTCGACGAGTTCTACCGCGAGTCCTTCACCGTGGTGGAGATGGAAGCAGGGCCGTACCTGAACGGACTGTACGAACACATCTATTCCAGCCGCTACCCCAACGCCGAACACATCAACTTCAAGCGGCTGAACTTCGACCTCGGCGTGCTGCACTACGCCTCGGACACGCCCTACACGCGGGGCAAGAACCTCGGCGCATCTAGCCTCGCCTACCTCGGCATGGACTCGACCTACGCCTGCTCGGTGGCAATCCTGCGCCGCATCTTCAGCCTCGAAGGGGCATATCCGCAGGCCGACGCGCCCGCGCAACCCGAACCGGAAGCGGCAATGCAACTGGCGGAGGAGAGTGTCGAGTCGCTGGCCGCGACGCGGCGCAACGGGCGCAACGGCAAGCACGATGAACAACTGGCCGCGATTGCCAGCGGCGAAGTGATGAGCGACAACTAGACGATACAGTAGCCCCAACCTAGAACGGATGTCGGCTGTGCGTTGCCCCCATTGCCAAGCGGATAACCTCGAAGCTAGCCCCCAATGCGAGAGCTGCGCTACCCCCTTGCCGCCTCCCGACCATCGCCGCGATTTGGATTTGGCCGCGACC
>JBBSEE010000568.1:0-2642 GCA_038239995.1 Chloroflexia bacterium
AACCTAAGCCCCCAGCGGGGGTTTGGGGGAGGAAGGCCGAAGTGCTACCAACCTAAGCCCCCAGCGGGGGTTTGGGGGAGGAAGGCCGAAGTGCTACCAACCTAAGCCCCCAGCGGGGGTTTGGGGGAGGAAGGTTGCCCTAGAGTAAAGTTTATTGAAAGCAGCATCAGTGTTGCATACGACCAGCGTTGTTGCGCTTCGAGATTTCTCCCCCAACCCCCGCTGGGGGCTTTGATGTTGTAGCCTTCGACCAGCGTTGTTGCGCTTCGAGATTTCTCCCCCAACCCTCGCTGGGGGCTTTTATGAGGCTATTCACTAATCCACTTGTCGGTGGCTCGCTCGTAGCTGTGTATCTCCACTTCCTTGAAGAAGTTGGCGATTTCGATGGCGGCGGATTCAGGCGCGTCGGAGGCGTGGATGAGGTTGCGGCCCGTCTCCACTGCGAAGTCGCCGCGAATGGTGCCGGGGGCGGCGTTGAGCGGATTGGTCGCCCCCACCGTGTTCCGCACCAATTGGATGGCGTTCTGACCCTCGAACACCAACACCAGCACAGGCGAGGAGGCGATATAGTTAATCAAACCGTCGTAGAAGGGCTTGCCCTCGTGCATCGAATAGTGGTTGCTGGCTAGCTCAGGGCTGACCTGCATCATCTTGGCGGCCACAATCTTGAGGCCACGCTGCTCTAGGCGGCTGATAATCTCGCCGGTCAAGCCCCGCTGGATGCCGTCCGGCTTGATGATAACTAGGGTTCGTTCTTGCGGCAAAGTATTACTCCTTAGATAGTAAATTGGTGGGTATGGCTCACAAGCGTAGCCCCACCCTAACCTCGGTGGGGCCATTATACCATATTCGCGCGGCGGGGTAACAGGCTTACAGGGGGATGGCCTCCCGCACCCGCTTGCTGGCGCGGCGCATCAGGATTTTGACCATACCGAGGTTGCTGCTCTTCTCGGTGATGACCACCAACAGCAGGTCTTCGGCCTCCATTAGCTGGATAGTGCCTTCGTTGGCCTCGACGATGGAGTTAGTAAGCTGGCCTACGCCGATGCGCTCACAGGCTTTCGCCAGCGTGCCATACATTGCCGCCGCCATTGCCCCCAGCACCTCAGCGTCCTCCTCCTCTAGCAGGGTGCTGGACACCACCAGACCGTCCTTGCCCACCAACAACGCGCCAATCACTCCGTCAACGCGGATTAGTTCCTCGACGATTCTTCTCACTGGTCACTCTCCCTTTCCTCCGGCTTATTTGGTCAACACCCAGTTGTACTGGCTGATGGCGTGCTGGAACAGGCCCTGCTTCATGTAGGCATCGCCCAGCAAGCGATGGGCGCGAGGGTTGTTGCCCACTTCCTCGGCGTTCATCAGCTCTTGGAGGTTATCCACCACGTTTTCCAGTATCGGGGCGGGGACGTTCTTGTTCTTGACGATGAGGCGATATTGCTCTAGCGCGTTGTCATACTCGCCATTGTTCTCATAGGCAATCGCGAGGGCGAGGCGGGCACCCATATCCTCACGGTTCTGCTCCGCATAATCGCGCAAAGCACTGATACCGGCAATGCTATCAGTGGTCGGCGGTGGGGTGAATGATGGCGGTGGCGGCTGGGTGGGGCGCACCTCAGCGGGCGGGGTGGGGCGCACCTCAGCAAGCGGCAGGGGCGTGGGACGGGTGGCCTCGATGTAACTGGGAGGCGCAGGCGGCACGTAGCGGCTGGTCGGCTCCAGCGGCGGCGCAGGTGGCACATACGTGTAGGATGGTTCGGGGGTGGGTGGCGGGGCGGCCTGCTGCTCCTCCATATCCTCCACCACGATAATCGTCGGCTCGATGACCACAAAGTCCACCGCTTCGGGCTGGACCACTTCCGCGCGGGAGGTAGCGGCCTCGGCCATCTCCGGCGCGTTCATGTCCACAAAGTCGAAGTCGGCAAGGTCGGCGGGTTCGGCCATACTCGCGTCGGGGTGGGCAATTTCCAGCGGGGGACGGGGCGGGCTGGCAAGGTAGTCCACCCAGCGTTGGCGGGCGGCAGCTTCCTCCGCTGCGGCCTCGCTCTCGGCGCGGGCAATCGCTGCATCGGTATGGGGTAGGGTCACATCCGGCGGCGGGGCGGCGAATACCTCGGCGGCAGGGCTGATGTGTTCCATCGCCTGAAGCAGGGTATCCTCGAACGGTTCCGCCTGCAAGGGGGCGACGAAATCGCGCTGCACTGCGTCCTCAAGCTCGGCCTCGCTAGAAGCGGCAGGGGTGGAAATGGCGAAGTCGCGCTCGATATTGGCATCTAGCTCAGAGGCGGGTGCAGTCGGCATCGCGAAGTCGCGCTCAATCGCGGCCTGCATCTCATCCTCGGAGGGCTGCGCTATGCTGGGCATCGCGAAGTCGCGCTCGATCTCCGCCTGCGGGGTTAGCACAGAAGGCTGCTCCATACTGGGCATCGCGAAGTCGCGTTCAATCGCGGCCTGCATCTCATCCTCGGTCGGGGTGCTGCTCTGCTCCAACAGGTAATCACCCGTGCCGCTCTGCTCCTGCATCTGGCGCACCGCCTCCAGCCCCGTCAGCGGCACGTCCTCACCCAGCAGGTAGGCGCGTTCTTCGGGGCTGAGGTCGAGGCCAGAGAGGTCGAACTCATCACCGCTGGGGGCGGCGGGCG
>JBBSEE010000569.1:0-2635 GCA_038239995.1 Chloroflexia bacterium
GACGATGCGACCATCTCGTTCGGCCACCAGCGAAAGGCGGGGGTCGAACGCCTGCCGCTGGCGCAGCAGAGCCACAATCGAGGCTTCAACAGCACGGTTGTTGAACGCCCGCGCATTAAGGTCGGCAATCGCCGCATAGTCCGCGACAGTTTCTGCGCGGTAGGTGGCGGAAAGAATACTCATGTGTGTGACAGTCCTTTGGCAAAGCGCAGTACCTCACCGGCCAGCCGCGCCCTATCCTCGCTCCCACCCATCACCGCGTTGGTAGCGAGGGTACGTATCCCCAAAGCCGCGATGTCGGGCTGCAAGTCGGCATCGGTGTGGTCTATCACGAAGCCACTTATCAGCCCCGCGTAGAGGCGAGCGACACCCAGAGCGGAAGCCTCATGTCCCAGCGAGTTGAGCATCGCATCGGCGGGACCCTTCAACGCCTTGCCCCCGATGATGGGGCTGACCGCCACTATCGGCACACTTATGCCCACCTCGGCCAGCAACTCGCGCATTCCCTCTAGTGCCAGTATCGGGCCAATGCTGACTATCGGATTGGAGGGGCAGAAGATAATCGCCGCCGCCGCGCGTATCGCCCTCTCCACCTCAGCGGGGATGGTCGCCTCCTCGATGCCACTGAAGCTGACCTCTAGCACGCGGTCGCGGTGTTGGCGACGCACGAAGTAGTCTTGGAAGCCCAGCCAGCCTTCATCCGTGTTCACGAGGGTGCGAACCGGCTGATTGCACATCGGCAACAAGGTGGTGGTGATGCCCAGCGCGGCGGCCAACGCGCCAGTCACTTCAGTGAGCGATTGCCCCGCCCGCAGCCGCTGGCTACGCAGGATGTGGGTGGCAAGGTCGTGGTCGCCCAGCCGAAACCACACCTCCTCGCCATAGCGGGCCAGCATATTGATGAAGCCCCACGACTCAGCGGCCACCCCCCAGCCGGTAGCGGGGTTGGCAAGGCCCGCAAGCGTGTACATCACGGTGTCGAGGTCGGGGCTGATGTGCAGGCTGTATAGCTCAAAGTCGTCGGCGGTGTTGACGATGACACTCAATCGCTCTGTCTGCGCGGCCAACCCCTCGGCCAGCTTCGCCCCGCCCACCCCGCCCGCCAGTGCGACAATCATCGGTCAAGCTCCTCTAAACAGCAAGGGCGCATCCCGATGCGCCCCTGCATCTTTCTCTTAATCTCCTCGCCTCACCCTAGCGGAAGTTCTCAATCACGTTCTTGATGGTCATTCGTAGGGTGATGCGATGCTGCTTGCGGAAGTTTTGCATCATCCGCTCCGCGGCGGCCTCGCCATCATAGCGCACCGCAAGGCGGCGGATGTCGGCTTGGGCTATCGCTTGGTCATCGTTAAACTCGACGGTGCCAGTCAGGGTGACGAAGGGATAGCCCTCGGTGACACAGACGCTGATGCGATTGTCGCGGGCAAGATTATCCACCTTCTTCCGCCCCTGCGCTGTGTTCATCATGATTTCGTTACCTTGAAGCTCGTACCATACTATGGTTTGCTGGGGAACACCATCCTTGCCAATGGTTGCCAGCACTGCATACTTCTTACCCTCGGTGAGGAAGGCGCGGGCGCGTTCGCTCAGTTTCATGCGCGGTCTCCTCTTAGCGTAGCGGGGTGGTGCGCCCCGCCGCGAGGATCTTGTTCGCTTCCGGTATCACCACGCTGGCGAGTAGCTCGAAGGGGGCGGGGTCGGTGACGTTTAGTAGGCTGAAGATGTGCTGGTCAATGCCCATCTCGGCAAGGTGATGTAGCTCCTCAAGCAGCTGGGTGGGGTTGATCTGGCCTTCGCCGTTACCGTCCTTGGTCAAGAGATAGCGATCGAGGGTGGTCTTCTCGATGTCGTCATAGTTGCGGCCCGCCTCGGCGCAGTGCTGTTGCAGCACCTCCAGCTTATGCTTGACCACTTCGTCACCCATGCGGGCGAACAGGTTGCAGGCATCGGCATACTTGGCGACGAGGCGCAGGGTCTTCTGTTCGCCGCCGCCGCCGATGAGGATGGGGGGATGCGGCTTACTCAACACCTGCGGCACGTTCAGGGTACGGCCCAGTTGATTGTGCTTACCTTGATACGGTGCGTCGCCCTCGTCCCACATCTGATGGGCAATCTGCAAGGTCTCCTCCAACATCTCGAAACGCTGCTTCAGGGGGGGGAAAGGCACGCCGAGGCCGATATGCTCCTCCTCGTTCCACGCCGCGCCGACACCGAGGTAGGCCCGCCCGCCGCTGAGTACGTCCAGCGTGGTCACGGTCTTGACCAGAATGCCGGGGTAGCGATAAGTCACGCCCGTGACCATGGTGCCCAGCTTGATGTTCTTCGTCACCCCCGCCGCGAAACTGAGCGCAGAGTAACCCTCCAGCATATCCCACTCCGCGGGGCCGATGCCGCGTATCTGGAAGAAGTGGTCCATTACCCACAAGCTGTACAGCCCGGCCTCGTCGGCCCGCCGCGCCACGTTGGCGAAATCCGCCCCCAATGTGACCGCCCCGCCCGGCCATGTAAAGTTGTTGACCTGTATTCCCAAACGCATGATATAGCCTCCTATGTGATATAAAGTTTATTTAGTGTAGTCCACCACGTGCGCCCCGCGCCGCAGCAGGCAACACCGCTAGTATAGCAGACTAGTGGC